>CBIHLI010000094.1:0-5744 GCA_966210575.1 uncultured Sphingomonas sp. | reverse complement strand
CGCACCTTCGACCCGCGCCCGGGCCTGCGAATCGAGCCAGTCGGGGGCATCCTCGATCACCGCCTCCAGGCGTCTCGACAGGACCGCCAACGGCTTTTGCAGGGCTTCCAGCGCCTGGTGCGCGGCCGCCGCATTGGCCACCAGTGCGCCGTCGGGCTCAGCCAGCTCGGTCTCAAGCCCGTAACCGGCATCCTGTGCCCGCGATCGCGCGTAAACCGTGCCGCGGACCTCGGCGAGCAGGGCCTCGATCGGCCCGAACGGAGATCCTTCAGCGAGCCGCGCCAGCCAGCCGTCCGACGGGAACGCCCGCACCGCCTCGATCGCCTGGTCGAGCGCGGCGGCGCCGGCGTCATCATAGGAAGCGACGTCCATCAGCCGCGCCGCAAGGCCGCGCCGGCGGCCCCTCGACTTGCCTTCGGGACCGACGATCCAGCGCCGCATCTCGATCGCTTCCTGCCCGCCGAAGCAGACGGCGAAAGTTGAATCGGCGGCGTCGAACAGATGATGCCCCTCGTCGAAGACGATCTGCTGCGGCGCCGTTTCGCGCGACCGCGCGGCGTTGATCATCACCAGCGCATGGTTGGCGATCACCAGGTCCGCCTCGCGGCCGGCGCGCTCGGCCCGCTCGATGAAGCAGCGCCGATAATGCGGACAGCCGCCATAGACGCACTCGCCGCGCCGGTCGGTGAGCGCGGCCGACCCGGCGCGGCGGAACAGGCTGGCAAGCCAGCCGGGCAGGTCGCCGCCGACCATGTCGCCGTCGCGCGTGTAGGCGGCCCAGCGGCCGACCAATTGGGCGAGGATTGCCGCCCGCCCGGCAAAGCCGCCCTGCAGCGCATCCTCGAGGTTGAGCAGACACAAGTAATTCTCGCGGCCCTTGCGAATGACGATCCGCTTGCCCCGCTCGGCGGCGTCGGCGAACAGCTTCGGCCCTTCCGAATCGAGCTGGCGCTGCAGCGCCTTGGTGAAGGTGGAGACCCAGACGGTGCCGCCCGACCGCTCCGCCCACAATGAAGCCGGCGCCAGATAGGCGAGCGTCTTGCCGATCCCGGTGCCGGCCTCGGCCAGCAGCATGTTGGGCCCATCGCGCGACCGTTTGGGAGCGAACACCGACGCCGCGGTCGCCGTCATCGCCCGTTGCCCTTCCCGCGCCTCGGCCCGGCCGGTCAGTTGATCGAGCTTGCCGGTCGCCTCGTCCGGATCGACGCTGGTCGCCAGCGGCGGCGGCGGATCGCCAGCTTCCTCCCACTGCGGCAGCCGTGAGAACAGCATGCGTTCGCCGCGCTCGGGCATTTCGAGCCGCTTCGCCACCAGCGGCGCCCACGACCAGCCGAGCCGGTGGAGGCTGGCGTTCGCCGTCCACGCGCCCTCGCGCTCGGGCCAGTCGGGATCGGCGAGCCGCTCGAGCAGCTTCGCCGCGATCCGCTGCAGCATCGCGGCCGCTTCGGCCTCGCCCGCCGGCGGCTCGAGCCCGACCATGCGGCTCAGCCCTTTGGGAGTCGGCACCGCGAAGCGCGCCGGATGGACGAACGCGAACAGCTCGAGCAAGTCGAGCCCCGACAGCTCGGCATAGCCGAGCCGCTGCCCGACCAAAGGCGCGTTGAGGATGATGTGCGGGGTTTCGGCAGCGCGGGCGATCGCCTCGCCGCGGGTCGCCTCGCGGACCTCGCCCGACGGATCGGTCAGCCAAATTCCTGCGTGGGTTGCGTGCAGGGCGGGGAGGCACAGGGAAGCCATGGACCGATCTTAGGCTAAAGTGGAACGGAAGTGGAACAGAAGTTCAGCGCGTGAGCGCGCCGACCACCAGCTTTTTGACGCGCGCGATCAGTTCCGGCGTGCGTTTCCCGAGAACGCCTCGCGCCTGCTCTGGCAGATGCGCGGCAGGATCGCCGTTGTCGTCGAAGACATAATGGTCGAACATGCTCCGCCATGCGGCGAGCTCCTTCGGCGGCAGGTTCTTCATCGTGATCACAGCGAGATAAAGCGCATTGCGCGGCGTCATCAGTGGCGGCTGGGCATCGCTCCACCAGAAATTGATCATTGCTCCAAACTGGTCGAGCGAAGCGACCGAGTGCCACCACAGGCTGGGAATGTAGAGCACGTCACCGGGCCCAAGCTCAGCGACCTGCGCCGCTTCGAGAGCTTGCTCGAACCGGGGGTACCGATCGAGGTCCGGCGCGTCGACATCCACCAGGCTGATCGGTTGGCCTGCCGGCGTAAAGTCGAGCGGGCCGACATAAAGGTTGGCGACCTGGTCGGTCGGAAACAAAGTGAAGCGGCGGCGGCCGGCGACGACGCAGGCGAGGTTCTGAAGCAGGTCCCAATGCGGGGCGACGCGACTGCGATTGCCAATCCACAGCGAAACCATGCGCGGACGCGACTTCTCGAGGACCGCAATCGGTATTTTCCGAAGCAAGCCGGGCAAGTGCTGTGGGACAGGGACTCCGCCCGCATATATGGATTGCGACGGAGCGTTCGCGTCCGGCCGAAGCAGCAGATCGAGCAGCGCATCGATGGTCGTCGGCCGCTTGTCGTGATTGAAGCCCTTGAAGTCGTCGGTGTAGCCGATCCTGCCTTTGAATTGGGGATCGCCGAACCAGGCGTCGAACGGATCATCGGTGGCAAATGCGCGGAGGAATTCGGCGAGCGCGTCGTTGCCCTGCTTCGCCGCATGGACGAGCGGCCAGCCACCGACCAGGCCGCGCAGCACGGCCGGCTCGCCTCTCGGCACGATCTCGCGTTCGAACCGTTCGCGGTCGATGGATTGGTGTTCGGCGATCGGGCGCATCGCCTCCATCCGCTAGCAGAGGCGCCGAGCGTCCGCTAGGAGCGCGCCGATGAATGATCGGAACGCTATCCGCGCGGCCGCGATGCAGTCGAAGGCCTGGCCTTATGAGGAAGCGCGCAAGCTGCTGAAGCGCTGGCCGGAGGGAAAGCCGGATGGCGCGCCGATCATCTTCGAGACCGGCTACGGCCCCTCGGGGCTGCCGCACATCGGCACCTTCAACGAGGTGCTTCGCACCACCTTCGTCCGCCGTGCCTTCCAGGAGCTGTCCGACCAGCCGACCCGGCTGATCGCGTTCAGCGACGACATGGACGGGCTACGCAAGGTGCCCGACAATATTCCCGACGCGGCGCTGCTCGAGGCCAATCTCGGCAAGCCGCTAACCCAGATCCCCGACCCGTTCGGAACCCACGAAAGCTTCGCCGCGCACAACAATGCGATGCTTCGCGGCTTCCTCGACCGCTTCGGATTCGATTACGAATTCTTCTCGGCGACCGAATGCTACAGGTCCGGACGCTTCGACGAAGTCATCCGCCAGGTGCTGCGCAACTGGGATGCGGTGATGGGGGTGATGCTTCCGACCCTTCGCGAGGAGCGGCGCCGCACCTACTCGCCGATCCTGCCGATCTCGCCGGCAAGCGGGATCGTGTTGCAGGTCCCGGTCGAGGTGGTCGATGCCGAGGCCGGGATCATCGCCTTCGAGGACGAAGGCCGGCGCGTCGAGCAGTCGGCGCTCGGCGGCCAGGCGAAGCTGCAGTGGAAGGTCGATTGGGCGGCGCGCTGGGTGGCGCTCGGAGTCGATTACGAAATGGCCGGCAAGGATTTGATCGACAGCGTCGTCCAGTCGGGCAAGATCGCCCGAATCCTCGGCGGCCGTCCGCCCGAGGGCTTCAATTACGAGATGTTCCTCGACGAAAAGGGCGAGAAGATCTCCAAGTCGAAGGGCAATGGGCTGAGCCTCGAGGAATGGCTGCGCTACGGCAGCGAGGAAAGCCTCGCCTTCTATATCTACCGCGAGCCGAGGAAGGCGAAGAGCCTGCACATCGGCGTCATCCCGCGCGCGGTCGATGATTATTGGCTGTTCCGCGCCAATTACTCGAAGCAGCCGGTCGAGCAGAAGCTCGGCAACCCGGTCCACCACATCCACGCCGGCAAGGTGCCCGAGCAGGGGCTGCCGCTGACTTACGGGCTGCTGCTCAACCTCGTCAGCCTGCCGGGCCTCCACGACCGCGACACCGCCTGGAAGTTCGTCCAGCGCTACGCGCCCGAGACTTCGCCCGAGAGCCATCCCGAGCTCGACCAGCTGATCGGCCTGGCGGTCAATTACGCGCGCGACTTCGTCGTTCCGAACCTGAAGAAGCGCCCGCCGACCGCCGAAGAAGCCGCGGCGCTTCGCGAGCTTGATACGGAACTGGCGAAGCTCCCTGCAGATGCCGATGCGGAGGCGATTCAGCACCTCGTCTTCGAGATCGGCAAGACGCATTATGGCAAGGACAAGCTGCGCGCCTGGTTCCAGGCGCTCTACGAAACCCTGCTGGGATCGAGCCAGGGCCCGCGCATGGGCAGCTTCATCGCCCTCTACGGAATCGAAAACAGCCGGCGACTGATCGAGGAAGCGCTCGGCGCCTGAGAAAACTGTGACCTTCGGCGCGAAAAAACGCGGCGACACAAACCAGTTTCAAATAGCCGGCCCGAACGACTCCAGGCGCGGCCACGCTGACACATCCGCCCGCCTGTAGGACAGCAAAATCTTGCGTCGGGCCAATGTCCGCTTTGGACCCGCTGCGGATATCCGCCGCCAATTCTTATTGCGTTTAAAAGGCGCGGTGCGGCTGCTAGCAAGGCGACAAGCTGTTGGGAGGGGTTCAGCCTTGCGCCATGTCATGATCCTGCCGTTTCTCGCGATGGCCGCGTGCGCGACCGCTGATCCGGTGAGCGCCGTCGCCAACCCAGCGGCGAGTGCGACCAGCGCAGCCGAGCAATCCGTGCCGTCAAATCAAACGGATGCGTCCGTTGTGACCTGGACGAGGCTCTACTGCACGCCCGACAACGAGAGCCATTTCAAAACGATGTCCGAGGCGCTTGGCAAGACCAACTTCGCACCCCCCGCTTCGCCGATCTTCATCGGCGGCGGCGGGCCGGCAAACAAAGTCGTCTTCGGCGGTTTCGAAGCCGGCTGGGGCGCGGCCGACGTCCGATCCGGCAAGACCCACCCGACACCGACCGTCCAGTGGATCACCGTGCTGGCGGGAAAAATGGTCCTGAGCACGACAGACGGGGATTCGCGAGTGGTTGGCCCCGGCGACATCATCCATCTCGAAGATGTCGCGCCGTGCCGTGGGCACATCACCCAGAATCTGTCCCCCGGCGCGACATTCCTGCAGTTCGTTCAGTAGCGGCTGTTCCGGCGGCACTGACGCGCGGCCGTCACTGCGCTCGGCGGGTCGCGATCCAGGAGTCGATCTTGCGCTCGAGGATCGTCAGCGGCAGGTTGCCGGTGCCGAGCACCTGCGCGTGGAATTCGCGGACGTCGAAGCGCTCGCCAAGCTCCGCCTCGGCCTTTGCCCGCAACTGCTTGATCTTCAGCTCGCCGACTTTGTAGGCCAGCGCCTGCCCCGGCATGACGGTGTAGCGGGCGACCTCGCTGCTCGCGAAATCGCGTTCCTGGCCGTTGTCGACCATATATTGGATCGCCTGCTCGCGGCTCCAGCCCTTGGCATGGATCCCGGTGTCGACGACCAGCCTGACCGCACGCAACAGCTCGCCGCCGGCAAGCGCGCCGATTCGGTCGACCGGGTCGTCGTAGAGGCCAAGCTCATGGCCGAGGCTTTCGGCATAGAGCCCCCAGCCTTCGGAGTAAGCGGTGAACCCGCCATAGCGCAGGAAGTCGGGCAGCGATTCATTCTCAAAGGCGGTCATCGTCTCGAAATGATGGCCGGGATTGCCCTCGTGCATATAC
>CBIHLI010000093.1:0-5745 GCA_966210575.1 uncultured Sphingomonas sp. | reverse complement strand
CGTGCGAAGTCGCCGAGCAAAGTCAGGTGGGCGGTGAAGGCCAGCGCGCAGAGCACCGAGCTTGTGCAGATGTTGCTGGTCGCTTTCTCGCGGCGGATATGCTGCTCGCGGGTCGACAGCGTCAGGACGAAACCGCGCTTGCCCTCGGCGTCGACGGTCTCGCCGACCAAGCGTCCGGGCATCTGACGAACGAACTTCTCTGCGCAGGCGAACAGGCCGACATAAGGCCCGCCGAACTGCAGCCCGACGCCGATCGACTGGCCTTCGCCGACGACGATGTCGGCGCCCATCTCGCCGGGCGACTTGATCAGCCCAAGCGCGACTGGCTCGGTGACCACCGCGACCAGCAGCGCGCCCTTGGCATGGGCGGCTTTGGCGATCGGCGTAAGGTCGGCGATCCGCCCGAGGATGTCGGGATATTGGACGACGACGGCGCTGGTTTCGTCATCGATCGCGGCGATCAGCCGCTCGGCATCGGTTTCCGACGAAAGCTCCGGCGCCGCGGTCTCTAGCGTGTCGCCGGTGAACCGCGCCATGGTCGTGGCGACATTGACGTAATGCGGGTGAAGGCCGGACGACAGGATCGCCTTGTCGCGCCGCGTGATCCGGCCGGCCATCAGGATCGCCTCCCAGCAGGCGGTCGAGCCGTCGTACATCGAGGAATTGGCGATGTCGCAGCCGTACAGCCGGGCGACCTGCGTCTGGAACTCGAACAAAACCTGCAGCGTGCCCTGGGCGATTTCCGGCTGATAGGGCGTGTAGCTGGTCAGGAACTCGCCGCGCTGGATGATGTGGTCGACGCTGGCCGGGACGTGGTGACGATAAGCGCCGCAGCCGAGGAAGAACGGCACTTCGCCGGCGACCATGTTCTTGCGCGCCATCGCCGTCATCTGGCGCTCGACCGAAAGCTCCGATGCGTGCAGCGGCAATCCCTCGATCAGCCCGTCGAGCCGCGCCTCTTTCGGCACGTCGACGAACAGATCGTCGATCGATTTCGCGCCGACCGCGGCGAGCATCTGGCTGCGGTCGGAATCGCTGAGCGGAAGATAACGCATCAGTCGGGCTTTCTCATGATGAAGCGGAGGCGGACATAATCGGCAATGTTGGAGCCGACCCGGTCGGCGACTGCGGCGGCAATGTCGGCGCGCTCGTCATCGGGAACATCCGCCCGATCGAGCCAACCCTTGCGGAAGGTCGTCACCCAGGCGGCGACGCCATGTTCCAGCGGCGTCGGCCGTTCGATCAGCCGCGCATCCACGTCCCTGAACCCGGCCTGCTCGTAGACCGCGACGAACTCTTCGACCGTCGGATACCAGTTGGCGGCATAGGTTGGCGGGCCGTAACCGCGAGCGACAAGGATGTCGTCGAGCGCCTCGCGCAGCTGCTCGAGATTGCCCTCCCCGCCCATCTCGCCGGCAAAGCGCCCACCGGGCTTGAGCGCGAACCAGATCGCCCGCGCCGCCCGCTCCTTGTCGAGCACCCAGTGCAGGGTGGCGTTGGAGAAAGCGGCGTCGAACGCCTCGCTGAACTTCAGCTCCGCCGCGTCCATTAGCCGAGCGTCGAGGCCCTTCGCCCGCGCCGCGCCGATCATGTCGAGCGAATTGTCGATGCCGACGACGGTGGCGCCGCGCTCGACGATCTTCTCGGTCAGTGTCCCGTCGCCGCAACCGACGTCGAGGATATGCTCGCCCGGCTGCGGGTCGAGCAGGTCGAGCGCCGCAACGCCGAGCTCGGCGACGAAGCCGCCGACCCGCGCATAATCGGCCGCGTACCAGCGGCTGGTCGAGGCGATCGGCAGGTTCAGAGCGTCTTCACCCAGTCGCGATAAGCGGCCTCGTCCATCAGGCCGTCCAATTCGCTGCTGTCGGCCAGCCTGAGCTTGAAGAACCAGCCCTCCCCTTCGGGATCGCGATTGATCACCGCCGGGTCGTCGGCCAGCGCGCCATTGCTTTCGATCACCTCGCCACTGACCGGGGCGTAGACATCCGACGCTGCCTTGACCGATTCGACCACCGCGGCCTCTTCGCCTTTCGCGACTGTCCGGCCTGCTGCGGGGACTTCAGCGAAGACGATGTCGCCGAGCGCCGCCTGCGCGTGGTCGGAGATGCCGACGGTCGCGGTGTCGCCGTCGACCAGGATCCATTCATGCTCGCGGGTGAAATAGAGGCTCATGCGGTGGCTCCCTTGCGATGATAGCGGTGGGGGACGAACGGCAGCGTCACCACCCGCCCGTCGAACAGCTTGCCGCGCTGCTCGAGCTTGAGGATCGTGCCCGGCTCGGCCAGCGCAGTGGCGACATAGCCCATTGCGATCGGCCGCTGCAGCAAAGGCGAGAAGCCGCCGCTGGTGATCCGCCCAACCTCATTGCCCTCGCCGTCGAGGACCAGCGCGCCCTCGCGAACCGGCTGCCGCCCTTCGACATTGAAGCCGACCCTTTTCTGCACCGGTCCGTCGGCGATTTCGGCGAGGATCCGGGCCGCGCCCGGAAAGCGGCCCTCGGCCCGCCGGCGCTTTTGGATTGCGAACGTCAGCCCGGCCATCACCGGGGTCGTGCCGCGGTCGAGGTCGTGGCCGTACAGCGGCAGCCCGGCTTCGAGCCGAAGCGAATCGCGCGCCCCCAAGCCGACCGGCCTGACCCGCTCGTCAGCGACCAGCGCATCGGCCAGCCGCTCGACCGCGGTTCCCGGAATCGAAATCTCGAAGCCGTCCTCGCCGGTGTAGCCGGAGCGGCTGATCCACAGGGTCTGGCCGAGGGCGGGGAAGGCGTCGCCTTCCATGAAGCCGAGCCTCGAAACGCCCGGGGCGATGGCTTCCAGGACGTCGACCGCCTTCGGTCCCTGCAATGCGAGCAGCGCCTGCTCCTTCATATGGTCGATGACGATGGCATCGGGCAGCGCCTGGCGCATCATCTCGAGATCGCCATGCTTGGTGGCGCCGTTGACGACGAGGTAGAAATCCTCGCCGCGCCGGGTGGCCATCAAATCGTCGATGATTCCGCCGCTGTCGTCGAGCAGCATCGAATAGCGCAGCTTCCGGTCGGCGAGCGCCTGCAGGTCGCCGGGAAGCAGCGCTTCGAGCGCCGAGTCGACGGCGCGGCCGTGGACCAGCACCTGGCCCATGTGGCTGACGTCGAACAGGCCGGCGCTCTCCCGCGTCCAGAGATGCTCGGCGATGATCCCTTCGTACTGAACCGGCATCCAGTAGCCGGCGAACTCGACCATCCGGGCGCCGTGGCGGCGGTGCCAGCCGTCGAGCGGCAGGGTCTGCGGCGGCGGCGGCGGCTCACCCTCTGGCGCTCCGGTATACGGGGTACCGCGCGCCTGGTGGTCGTCGGTCGGGCCGTTGTGGACGTCTCGGCTCATGATTCGCCTTTCGCGACAGATTGGCCCAACGGCTGACGCCGCTTTCCAGCCTCACCCCCGTCTGTCGCTGCGCCTGAGAGCTTTGCCCCTTCGGCGGCTCCGGCTGTCACGCCGAGGCACTTTCCAGACTGTCAGGCGCGCGCGGTCCTTGGGCCTGAGAGATTCCGGGGGCGGTTGCTCCTTCGGCGTCCGCCATTGCCCGAGGGCGACGGCGGAACTCTCCCGCGCGGCCTTCCGGCAAATATTCCGCCGGAGACCGGGCCAGCCTTGGCGGCGGCCGCTGGCCGAGTCAATCGCCTAGCGAGTTGCGTTGTAGCGAAGCTGATCCGGGGTCAGCTGGAAGCCGACCAGGTGCTGGAAGGTGGCGCTGGCGACCGCTTCACGAACGACCGGGTCGGCCATCGGATCGATCGCCGCATCGGGGTCGCCGACCTTGCGCCGGCGAGTGATGAGCTCGCGAACATTCTCCGGAAGAGTCGCCGCCGCCCGCGAGATTCGCGCGGTCGCCTGCCCGCGGCTCTGTCCCCGGATGCTTCCCGCCGGAAAATCGATGGCGACCGCTCCGACCCGTTTTGCGACCACCCGGTCGCCGCCTTGGACGACCACGTCGAAGATCGGCAGAACCACCTGCCGCGGCTGCGACGGATCGCGCCGCGAGGCGACGACGTCGAACGTCGCGACCGAGACGATTTCGCTGCCGGTCTCCTGGCAATTGGCTCGGACGTTGGTGATTGCCGCCTCGATATCGATCGCCGACGCATCGCTGCTTCCGGCCGGGTCGAACAAGGTGATATCGCCGGTCGCGGCCGGGATCGCGACCTGCGGGCAGGCGCTGCGGATGGTGTAAATGCCGCCGGCCTCGAGATTGCCGCGGCGGCTGCAGCCGGCGGCGAGCAGGACGAGAACCATCATCGAGGCGATGCGAAGCTTCACTGGCGTTTTCCTTGGGCGGTCGCTGGAGGCTGTTGTCATAGGAACCGCCTTTCATTGCTGCAAGCGAGCGCTTACATCGCCCGCCGCGATGGCCGAAGCCCGTTCCCCCCTTCACGTGCTGATCGCGGCGCCGCGCGGGTTTTGCGCCGGGGTCGATCGCGCGATCCAGATCGTCGAGCTCGCGCTCGAGCGGTTCGGGGCGCCGGTCTACGTCCGCCACGAAATCGTCCACAATCGCTTCGTCGTCGATCGCCTGAAGGGCATCGGCGCGATCTTTGTCGACGAGCTCGACGAGGTGCCCGACGACCGCCCGGTGGTGTTTTCCGCCCACGGAGTTCCCAAGTCGGTTCCCGACGACGCCCGGACGCGCGGCCTGTCTTTTGTCGATGCGACCTGCCCGCTGGTCTCCAAGGTCCACCGCCAGGCCGAGCGGCTGATCGCCGACGGCCTGCATATCCTGTTCATCGGCCATGCCGGCCACCCGGAAGTTATCGGCACGTTCGGACAGGTGCCCGAGGGCTCGATCACGCTCATCGAAACGGTCGAGGACGCCGCCGAAGTCGCTGTCGAGGATGAGGGACGACTGGCGTTCCTGACCCAGACGACGCTCTCGGTCGACGACACCGCGGCGATCGTCGCCGCTCTCAAGCGCAGGTTCCCGAACATCAGGGCGCCGCGGAGCGAGGACATCTGCTACGCGACTTCCAACCGCCAGACCGCGGTGAAGGCGATCGCCCGGCAATGCGAGAAGCTGCTGGTTATCGGCGCGCCCAACAGCAGCAACTCGCTGCGCCTCGCCGAGGTCGCCGAGCGAATGAACGTCCCCGCCCGGCTGATCGAGCGCGCCGCGAACATCGACTGGGACTGGCTCGGCCAGCCGCGCACGATCGGCATCACGGCGGGAGCATCGGCGCCCGAGCTGCTGGTCCGCGAAGTCGTCGACGCCCTCAAGCAGCGCTTCGAGGTCACCGAGGAGGAGGCCGACCACAGCCCCGAGCGGATGGTGTTCAAGCTCCCGCGCGAACTCGTCGCCTGAATGGCCGAACTTCCCAGCGTCGAGATTTTCACCGATGGGGCCTGCCGGGGAAATCCTGGCCCGGGCGGCTGGGCGGCGCTGATCCGTTCCGGCACTCGCGAAAAGGAAATCAGCGGCGGCGAAGCGCTGACGACCAACAACCGGATGGAGTTGACCGCCGCGATCGAGGCCTTGAACGCGCTTAAGCGGCCGTGCCGGGTCGAGCTTCACACCGACAGCAATTACGTTCGCGACGGGATCACGAAATGGATCCACGCATGGCAGCGCAACGGCTGGCGGACCGCCGACAAGAAGCCGGTCAAGAATGCCGATTTGTGGCAGCAGCTACTCGACGCCGCCGCTCGTCATCAGGTGCGATGGCATTGGGTGAAGGGCCACAGCGGCCATCCGGAAAACGACCGGGTCGACGCCCTC
>CBIHLI010000092.1:0-5798 GCA_966210575.1 uncultured Sphingomonas sp. | reverse complement strand
ACCTATGATCACCCTCAATCATTATCTCACCGTCGCGGCGATCCTGTTCGTGCTCGGCGTGCTCGGCATCTTCATCAACCGCCGCAACGTCATCCTGATGCTGATGGCGATCGAGCTGATCCTGCTCGCGGTGAACATCAACCTGGTCGCTTTCTCGGCCTATCTCGGCGACTTGAGCGGCCAGGTGATGGCGATGTTCGTGCTGACCGTCGCCGCCGCCGAAGCCGCGATCGGGCTTGCCATCCTCGTAATCTTCTTCCGCCGCCGCGGCTCGATCGCGGTCGACGCCGCCGACCGGATGCGCGGCTGATGGGCATGGCGCTGTCGCTTCAGCTGATCGTGTTTCTGCCGCTGTTGGCGGCGATTATCGCCGGGCTTGGCGGGCCGTGGATCGGCAAGACCGCGGCCAAGGTGCTGACCACCGGATCGCTGTTCGTCGGCGCAATACTCAGCTGGCCGATCTTCCTGTCGTTCATCGGCGGCGGCGCCGAGGCGCAGGTGGTTCCAATCTTCGAATGGATCCGCTCGGGCGACCTGCAAGTCGAATGGGCGCTTCGGGTCGACGCTTTGACCGCGGTGATGCTGGTCGTCGTCACCACCGTCTCGAGCCTCGTCCACCTCTACAGCTGGGGCTATATGGCCGAGGACCCGGGCCAGCCGCGCTTCTTCGCCTACCTGTCGCTGTTCAGCTTCGCGATGCTGATGCTGGTGACCGCCGACAACCTGGTGCAGATGTTCTTCGGCTGGGAAGGGGTCGGGTTAGCCTCCTACCTCTTGATTGGATTCTGGTATCACAAGCCGTCGGCCAATGCGGCGGCATTGAAGGCGTTCGTCGTCAACCGCGTCGGCGATTTCGGCTTCTCGCTCGGCATCTTCGGCACCTTCCTGGTGTTCGGCACGGTTTCGATCCCGGCGATCCTCGCCGCTTCGCCCGCCATGGCCGGATCGACCATCGGCTTCGCCGGCATGCGGGTCGACACCATGACCTTGCTCTGCCTGCTGCTGTTCGTCGGGGCGATGGGCAAGTCGGCGCAGCTGGGGCTGCACACCTGGCTGCCCGACGCGATGGAAGGCCCGACCCCGGTCAGTGCCCTGATCCACGCGGCGACCATGGTCACCGCCGGCGTCTTCATGGTCTGCCGGCTGTCGCCGATGTTCGAAGCCAGCGAGACCGCGCAGCATGTCGTCATCTACGTCGGAGCGGCGACCGCCTTCTTCGCCGCAACCATCGGCACCGCCCAAAACGACATCAAGCGGGTGATCGCTTATTCGACCTGCTCGCAATTGGGCTACATGTTCTTCGCCGCCGGCGTCGGCGCGTATGGCGCGGCGATGTTCCATTTGTTCACCCACGCCTTCTTCAAAGCCCTGCTGTTCCTCGGTGCCGGCTCGGTGATCCACGCCATGCACCATGAGCAGGACATGCGCTTCTACGGCGGCTTGCGGAAGGAAATCCCGTTCACCTTCTGGGTGATGGTGATCGGCACCCTGGCGATCACCGGCGTCGGCATCGCCGGGGTCGGCTTCGCCGGTTACCACTCGAAGGACGCGATCCTCGAAAGCGCCTATGCCGCCGCGAGCGTGCCGGGCGGGATCGCCTTCTTCCTCGGCGCGATCGCGGCGCTGCTGACCAGCTTCTACTCGTGGCGGCTGATCTTCCTCACTTTCTACGGCAAGCCGCGCTGGGCCGCGTCCGAGCATATCCAGCACGCGCTTCACGGCGACCCTGACCATCCCGACGAGGAACATGGCGACAGCGCCCACGACACCGGAATGCCGCCGGCCGGAAGCGGCGGCTACCACCCGCATGAAAGCCCATGGACGATCCTCGTACCGATCGGGCTGCTGGCGGCCGGCGCCACCTTCTCCGGCCTGATCTTCGCCCATTATTTCCTGGATTCGGCGGCGTTCTGGAACGGCAGCATCGCCTTCGACGAGCATCTCGTCCACGCGATGCACGAGGTCCCGCTATGGGTGAAATATACGGCAACGGCGGCGATGCTGATCGGTCTCACCGTCGCCTGGCACAATTACATCCACAGGCCGGAAGCGGCGGCGGCGTTCGTCCGGACCTTCCCGGGCATCCACCGCTTCGTCGCCAACAAATGGTATTTCGACGAGCTCTACGACCGCATCTTCGTCCGCCCGTCGCTGTGGCTCGGCCGGCTGTTCTGGCACGGCGGTGACGAGGGCATAATCGACCGCTTCGGGCCGCACGGCGCGGCTTATGCGGTCGCGGTCGGCAATCGCTTCACCACCCGGCTGCAGTCCGGCTACCTCTACAGCTATGCGTTCGTCATGCTGCTCGGCCTGATCGGCGCGGCGAGCTGGGCGATCTGGTGGGCCCGGTGACGAATATTCCCTTGCTGTCCCTGCTGATCGCCCTGCCGCTCGTCGCCGGAATCCTCTGCCTGTTCGTCAGCGCCAAGGCGGCGCGGTGGATCGCCTTGTTCGCGACCCTCGCCTGCCTCGAGATCGGCATCGACCTGTGGGTGATGTTCGACCCCAATGGGCCGCAATGGCAGTTCGTCGAGTTCGTCGAGCTCGGCGGCGGGATCAACTGGGCGCTCGGAATCGACGGAATCGCGCTGATGCTGACCATGCTGACCGTCTTCCTGATGCCGATATGCATCGGCGCCAGCTGGACCTCCATCCAGAAGCGCGTGCCCGAATATATGGCCGCCTTCCTGCTGATGGAGGCGCTGATGATCGGCGTCTTCGCCGCCCAGGACCTGTTCCTGTTCTACATCTTCTTCGAAGGCGGGCTGATCCCGATGTACCTGATCATCGGCATCTGGGGCGGCGCCGAGCGGATCAAGGCCAGCTACAAATTCTTCCTCTACACGCTGCTTGGCTCAGTGCTGATGCTGATCGCGATGATCTACATGGTCGCGACCAGCGGCACGACCTCGATCCCCGAGCTGATGGCCTACGACTTCCCGCCGCATGTCCAGCAATGGCTGTGGCTCGCCTTCCTCGCCAGCTTCGCGGTCAAGCTGCCGATGTGGCCGGTCCACACCTGGTTGCCCGATGCGCACGTGCAGGCGCCGACCGCCGGCTCGGTGATCCTCGCCGGCGTGCTCCTGAAGATGGGCGGCTATGGCTTCGTCCGCTTCTCGCTGCCGATGTTCCCGGACGCCTCGGCCCAGTTCATCCCCTTGATGTTCGTCCTGTCAGGGATCGCGGTGGTCTACACCTCGCTGGTGGCGCTGGTGCAGCGCGACATGAAGAAGCTGATCGCTTATTCGTCGGTCGCGCACATGGGCTTCGTCACCTTCGGCCTGTTCGCCTTGAACCGGCAGGGGATCGAGGGCGCGCTAATCGTCATGCTCAGCCACGGGCTGGTCTCGGGCGCTTTGTTCCTCATCGTCGGCGTGATCTACGACCGGATGCACACCCGCGAGATCGCGCAATATGGCGGCCTCGCCAACAACATGCCCGGTTACTCGCTGCTGTTCATGCTGTTCACCATGGCCGCGGTCGGCCTGCCCGGCACCAGCGGTTTCGTCGGCGAGTTCCTGAGCCTGGTCGGCACCTACAAGGTGTCGACATGGGGCGCGATCGTCGGCACCACCGGCATCATCCTCGGCGCCGCCTACATGCTGTGGCTCTATTGGCGCGTCTGCTTCGGCACGGCCCGAACGCCTGCAGCGGCCGAGATGCCGGACCTCAGCGCCCGCGAATGGCTACTGCTGGCACCGATCGCCGCCGGCGTGCTGTGGATGGGCGTCTATCCGGAAAGCTTCCTGGCACCGATGCGAAATGACGTCGGTCGAATCCTCGAGCGCGTCGAGCGGGCCGCGCCCGCCGGTGACTCGCGCCTGGTCCGCGGCTCGGCGCCAGCATTGGCGGCCCATTCGGAGCCGGCCCACTGATGACCTATTTCGCCGCCATCCTTCCCGAGCTGATCCTGATGGTCGGCGCCATCGGCCTGATGATGGTTGCCGCCTTCGCCGGCCGGCGTTCCGCCGGCGTCGTCAGCTGGCTTTCGGTCTTTTTGCTGATAGGCGCGACGGTGGCGCTGATCGGCGCACCGACGCACGCCGGGCCGGTGTTCGGCGGCCTCATCGCCGCCGACGGCTTTGCATCGTTCGGCAAGGCGATCATCTTCCCCTCGGCCGCTGTCGCGATCCTGATGGCGCACGGCTGGTTCGAGCGCGGCACCGAGCATGGCAGCGAATATCCGGTGCTGATCCTGGTCAGCGCGGTCGGAATGGCGGTGATGGTCTCGGCGACCAACCTGATGTCGCTTTATGTCGGCCTCGAGCTCCAGAGCCTGGCCGCCTTCGTGCTCGCCTCTTCCCGGCGGATGGACGACCGCTCGGCCGAGGCCGGCCTCAAATATTTCGTCCTCGGCGCGCTCGCCAGCGGCATTCTGCTGTACGGCATCTCGCTGCTCTACGGCTTTACCGGGACAATGAGCTTCGCCGGCCTGTCCGCCGCCTTCGCCCGCGAGGGCGTGCAGTCGCTGGGGCTTTTGTTCGGCCTCGTCTTCCTGCTCGCCGGAATCGCCTTCAAGGTCAGCGCGGTCCCGTTCCACATGTGGACTCCTGACGTCTACGAAGGCGCGCCGACTCCGGTCACGGCCTTTTTCGCGACCGCTCCCAAGGCCGCAGCAGTGTTGATGGCCGTCCGGGTTTGCATCGAAGGGCTTGGCCCGGCAATCGACGCCTGGCGGCAGATCGTCATTTTCGCCGCGCTCGCCTCGATCTTCCTCGGAGCCGTCGCCGCCTGGGGCCAGACCAACGTCAAGCGGCTTTTGGCCTACTCGTCGATCAACAACGTCGGCTTCGCTCTGATCGGACTTGCCGCCGGGGGAACGATCGGCGCGTCTTCGGTGCTGTTCTACATGGCCGTCTATGTGGTGATGACGCTGGGCGCCTTCCTGTGCGTGCTGTGGATGCGCGATGCCAACGGCGAGCCGGTCGAGGATCTCGCCAGCCTGTCCGGCCTGTCGCAGACCCGCCCGGCCTTCGCCGCCGCGTTCGCGGTGTTCATGTTCAGCCTGGCCGGGATCCCGCCCCTGTTCGGCTTCTGGGCGAAGCTGGTAGTGTTCAACGCGGCGGTTCACGCCGGTTTGCTGGCGCTGGCGATCGCCGGAATCCTCGGCACCGTGGTGGGGGCTTATTATTATCTGAAGGTCGTCAAGATCATGTACATGGATGACCCGGCCGCACCTTATGCGAAGCTCAGCCGCCCAGTCGAAGGGCTACTGATGTTCGCCGCGGCCGTCGCGGTTTCGCCGGTCGGCTATCTGTTGATCGGTCCGCTGGGGGCGGTCGCCGACCGAGCCGCGGGGAGCTTGTTCTGAGCCGAATCCGGATCGTCGAGCGCACCGGCTCGACCAACGCCGACCTGCTTCGAAGCGCCCAAGCCGGCGAAGGCGACTGGCTTGTCGCGCAAATCCAGGAAGCGGGGCGCGGACGCCAGGGCCGCGAGTGGGTGAGCAGACGCGGCAATTTCTTCGGCAGCACGATCGTCGACCTGGCGCCCGGCGATCCGCCGCCGCAATCGCTGTCGCTTGCCGCCGGACTCGCACTGATCGAGGCGGCGGAGACTGCCGCACCCGACCTGCCGCTGCTTCTCAAATGGCCGAACGACCTGGTTGTCGGCGGGGCGAAGGTCGGCGGGGTTCTGCTCGAGCGCCATGGCGAACGCGTGGTCGTCGGTTTCGGAGTTAACCTGGCGGCTGCGCCCGACATCCCCGAGCGTCCCGCCGCGCATCTCGGCGGCCGAGTCACGACCGAGGCGTTCGCGCCTCTGCTGGCCGGCTCCGTGGGCCGAATGCTCATGCTGTG
>CBIHLI010000091.1:0-5886 GCA_966210575.1 uncultured Sphingomonas sp. | reverse complement strand
CTGGTTGCAATCGCCTAGATGGCGCTCGCCGGCGCGATCGGCGCGCGCCTCACCCTCCCCATCGTGCCCAATCCCTCCGCGATTCTGTTCGGCGAGGATCAGGGTCGCGCGCTGGTGACGACCAGCAATCCCGAGTCGGTTATCGCACGCGCGAGCGCCGCGAATATCTTCGCCGCGCCGATTGGACAGACCGGCGGCGACGCAATCGAAGGCCCGGGCTTCGCCACCAGCCTCACCGATCTCCGCGCCGCGCATGAGTGCTTCTTCCCGAAGCTGATGGGCGCCGACGCCGCGCTGGCCTAGACAAGCGCTTTCCTGCGGGCGAAGCTCCGGCTGAGGGGGAAAGCCATGCTCAAGCCGATCGCCATCGCCACGCTCGTCGCCGGAACGCTCGACATCGTTTTCGCGATGATCCTGAGTTTGCTGTTCGGCCGCGAGATCGGCAACATGCTGCGATACGTGGCCTCGGGCCCCTTCCCCGCCGCGACCGGCATGGGTGCCGCTGGAGCGTTGCTAGGACTGCTCGTCCATTTTGCGTTGATGGCAGTTATGGCGGCGGTGTTCGTAATCTTCGCGCGCGAACAGCCGCGATCGCTCGACCGGCCGTTACTGTCGGGCCTGCTCTACGGCCTGATCACCTATATCGTCATGAATTGGGTCGTCGTTCCCGTTCGCTTCGACACGGCGCTGCCGCCCAGCCTGCTGTCTATGGCAACCCAGTTGTTCGCGCACATCGTCCTGGTCGGAATCCCGATCGCATTGGTCACCCGCCGCTTCCTTCGCGCCCGCGCCTGAATTTTACTTGCGAATGGTTCGCATTATCGAGTAAGCCGATCTCCATGATCGTCTGCGTCTGCAATGCCATTACCGAGGACGAACTGCGCGGCCTCGCCCGCGCCGGCTTCCGCACCCCCGAGGACGCCTATGCGGCGCTCGGCCACGAGCCGCAGTGCGGCAGCTGCCTCAGCTACGCGCAGCAGCTGATCGACGAGCAGCGCCGGCCGCGCCGGCCGCACCTCAGGGCGGTCGCCTAGCCCCCGTTCCTGCAAATAAGTCTTAAGTGCAGAAATGGCGGATTTTCGCCATTTTTTCGCTTCCCCCGGAACTTTCGATGCCGTAGGAGCCTTCCAGTCAACAGGAGGCAGGCATGAAGGGCGATCCCAAAGTCATCGAGCTTCTCAACGAGGCGCTCAAGGCCGAGCTGACCGCGATCAACCAATATTGGCTGCACTACCGGATGCTCGACAATTGGGGAGTGAAGCGCCTCGCCGAGTTCGAGCGGCACGAATCGATCGACGAGATGAAGCACGCCGACCGCTTCTCGGAGCGGATCCTGTTCCTCGAGGGCCTCCCCAATTTCCAGGCGCTCGGCCGGCTGCGGATCGGCGAGAGCGTCGAGGAGATCCTCAAGGCCGACCTGGAAGCCGAATATGAGGCGGTCGCGATGTATCGCAACGGCGTCACCTTCTGCGAGAAGGCCAAGGATTACGTCAGCCGCGACTTGTTCGCCGAGGTCCTTCGCGACGAGGAAGGCCATGTCGACGCCATCGAAACCCAGTTCGAGATGATCAAGTCGATGGGCCTGCAAAACTACATTCAGTTGCAGTCGGAGCCCATCAAAGACTAGCCTTGGGTGCGGGGGGCTCAATGGCGACAACTTCACCGAACCGGATCGTGACTCTCGACATCGTCCGCGGTGTCGCCGTCATGGGCATATTGGCGATGAACATCGTCGCCTTCGCAATGCCGATACAGGCCTATTTCAATCCGTTCGCCTACGGCGCCGCAAGCACCGTCGACATCGCCGCCTACGCGTTCAACTTCGTCCTCATCGACGGCAAGATGCGTGGGCTGTTCACCTTCCTGTTCGGGGCGTCGATGCTGCTGGTGATCGAACTCGCGGAGGCGAAAGGTGAATCCGCCGCCTCGGTGACCTATCGTCGGCAACTCTGGCTGCTGGTGTTCGGCGCCATCCATTTCTACCTGATCTGGTTCGGCGACATCCTGATGAGCTACGCGTTGGTCGGGATGGTCGCCTTTTTCTTCCGGCGGCTCGGCGTCAGGGCGCTAATCGCCTGGGGCGTCGCACTCCTCATGATCCAGCTGGCATTGATGGCGGCAAGCGCCGCCCACGTTCATTCACTGGCGGCTGCCGTGTCTGGGCCCTCGCCGAGCGCCGACGCCATCAGGGAATGGAATGGTTTCGCCGCCGATTTCGCCGTCCCGTCGGCCGCCAAGCTTCAGGAGATGATGGCCCTTTATCTCGGCCCGTGGACCGGGATCGTCCATGAACAGGTCGGCGAAAATCTCGGCGATCCGCTGTTCTTCAGCCTCCTCTTCGGTCCCGAGACCCTCGCTTACATGCTGTTCGGAATGGCCGCTCTCAAATCGGGCTTCCTGACCGGGGCGTGGGCCGAGCGGCGCTACGAGCGGATTGCGCTGATCGGTTTCGGACTCACTATTCCGGCCTATGCGGTCCTCTGCGTGCTGCTGTTCCGCGATGGGTTCACCGTGCCGGGCATCTTCACCTGGTACATGTCCGCAACCATACCCCTCCGGCCGGTGATGGTGGTCGCCTACGCCGCCCTGATCATCGACCTCACCCGAAACGGCGGCTGGCTGGTCGATCGCATCGCCGCCGCCGGCCGTGCCGCCTTCACCAATTACCTCGGCACCAGCCTCGTGATGACGTTCATCTTCTACGGCTGGGGCCTCGGCCTCTTCGGCTCGGTCGGCCGCGCCGAGCTTTGGCTGGTGGTGATCGCGATGTGGGTGTTGATGCTGGCGTGGTCGAAGCCGTGGCTCGACCGCTTCTGCTACGGTCCGTTCGAATGGCTGTGGCGAAGCCTCGCTCGCTGGCAGGTCCAGCCCCTGCGCAAGCGGCTGCCGAACTCGGCAGCTGCCGAAGCCTAGAGCCGCCCGAAATCCTGGTTGCCGACCTTGCGGCCGAAGCCGGCCGGCTCGGGGCGCGCCCGAGCCATCAGCGGGTTGGTCGCCTTGTCGAACAATTCGACGGTCTGGTCGAACATCCGCCGCAACTCGACCACGTCCTTGACCAGTTCATCGGGGAAGCGGTGGGATTCTACACAGAAGCGCGCCGTGGTCTCGATCAGCTCGGCGATCGCCGCTAGCGGTTCGGCGCCGAGCTGGCGCGCCTCGCCCTTGAGCGTGTGCGCCGGGATGACGAGGGCGGCGGTGTTCTGCTCGCGCATTGCCAGCTCGATCTGGCCGACCGATTTGGTGCCGTCCTCGCGAAAATAGCTGAGGATCCGAATGAAGCCGGGGCCAAGCTCGGCCCGGTTCCGTTCGAAATACACCCAGTCGACGATTTCGGCTTCGCCGCTCACCTGGTTCTCCTCAGTGCCCGTGGCTTTGGGCAGTGGTCCACGCCATCCGGTCTAGCGGCCAAAGCGTAAATATTGGCTTAGCGGTCGCGGTCGAAGGGATTCTTGGGCGAGCGCATGCTCAGCCGCAGCGGCACCGGGCCGAGGCCGAGGTCGCGCCGCATCGAATTGAGCAGGTAGCGGCGATAGCTTTCCGGGAGCTGGTCGACCCGGGTCCCGAAGATGACGAAGCTCGGCGGCCGGGCTTTCACCTGGGTGATGTAGCGGAGCTTGATCCGCTTACCGCCCGGAGCCGGCGGCGGGTTGGCCTCGACTGCGGCTTCGAACCAGCGATTGAGCTCGCCGGTCCCGATCCGCCGCGACCATTGCTCGCGAAGCTCGAACGCGGCGCCGAGCAGCTGGTCGATGCCCTTGCCGGTCTTGGCCGACACGGTCAGCACCGGCACGCCCTTCAACTGCGCCAGACCTTCTTCGAGTGCCGCCTTGATCCCGTTGAACAGGCTCGAGGCATGTTCGGCGACGTCCCATTTGTTGATCGCGACGACCAGCGCCCGCCCCTCCTCGATGACGCTGGCGGCGATTTTCAGGTCCTGCACTTCGAGGCCGCGGGTGGCGTCGAGGAGCAAGACCACGACTTCCGCCTGGTCGATCGACCGCTTGGCGTCGGCGGTCGACAGCCATTCGAGCTTGTCGGTCACCTTGGCGCGCTTCCTCAGGCCAGCGGTATCGACCAGCCGCACCGGGCGGTCGTGCCATTGCCAATCGAGGGCGATCGAATCGCGGGTGATCCCGGCTTCGGGCCCGGTGATCATCCGCTCCTCGCCGACCATCGTGTTGACCAGGGTCGACTTGCCGGCATTGGGCCGGCCGACGATCGCCAGCTTCAGCGGACCGTCGGCCCCTTCCTCGCGCTCCTCCTTTTCGACTTCCTCCCGCTCGACCAACGGCAGCAAGGCGTTGAACAAATCGGCGACGCCCTCGCCATGCTCGGCGCTGATTGCGACGGGATCGCCCAGCCCGAGCCGGTAGGCGTCGAGCACGCCCGCTTCACCGGCGCGGGATTCGGCCTTGTTGGCGACGATGACGACCGGCGTGTCGGCGGCGCGCAGCCAGCGGGCGATCTCGGAATCGAGCGGAGTCACGCCCTCGCGGGCGTCGATCAGGAACAAGGCGACGTCGGCGTCGGCAACGGCTGCCTCGGTCTGCTTGCGCATCCGGCCGGGCAGCGTCTGCACGTCCTGGTCCTCATAGCCGGCGGTGTCGATCACCCGGAACTCTAGCCCGAGCAGCCGGGCCTCGCCCTCGCGCCGGTCGCGGGTCACGCCCGGCCGGTCGTCGACCAGCGCCAGCTTCTTGCCGACGAGACGGTTGAACAGGGTCGATTTGCCGACGTTGGGGCGGCCGACGATGGCGACGGTGGGAAGCGGCATCGGGCCTCTCTAAGCCCCCGCCGCCCGCCGTCCAGCCTCGCCGCTAGCGGAACGCGTGCAGCCGGCCGTCCTCGTCGAGCAGGTAGAGGGTCGAATTGGCGACAACCGGCGGTAGCCGGACCGGCGCCTTCACCCCGGTTTGGTTCTGGAAGCTGCCGTCAACCGGGTTGATGTTGATGATCGCGCCGTTCGATCCGGCGACGATCAACCGGCCGCCGGCGAGCACCGGGCCGACGTAGCTGATCAGGCCGCTCTTGCCCTTTTGATTGCGGAATTGCGGCAGCTGGTTGATCCAGCGGATCTTGCCGGTCGCGCGGGCGATGGCGAGCACTTTGGCGTCGTCGGTAACGACGAACACCCAGTCGCCGGCGACCCACGGGGTAGCAATTCCGGCGAGGTTCAATTCCCACATGCGCTGACCGCTGATCAGCTCTAGGGCGACCATCCGCCCGCCCTGGCCGATGGCGATCACCTGGCCGCTATCGATGACCGGAGCGGCGTCGATGTCGGACAGCGACGAGACGCTGGTGCGGATGCTGGTGCGGGCAAGCGCGTCCTGCCAGACCACCCGGCCGTTCTCGTAGCGGTAAGCATTGAGCTCGCCCGACGAGAAGCCGGCGACGATCGTCCCTTGCGCGAAAGCCGGCGAAGCAACTCCGAACACGCCGGCGATCTCCAGCGCCGCGGCCTGGCTCCAGCCGGTCGAGCCGTCGGCGGTCTTGAGCGAGTAGATCTGGTTGTCCTGGCTCATCACGTAGAGCGCGTCGCCGGCTACCGTCGGCGAGCCGCGCAGCGGTCCGCCCGGGCGGACCTGCCAGACGACGCCGCCGTTCGTCGCGTCGAGCGCGGCGACGAAGCCGAGCCCGTTGGTCGCGTAGATCCGGCCGTTGTCATAAGCGACGCCGCCGCCGAACAGCGCGCCCTCGTTGCGGCGCTCGGTACCGAATTGCGTGCTCCACACCGCCGCTCCGCTCTGGGCGTCGAACGCGCGCACCGTCGCCGTCGTGTCGATCGTATAGATCCGGCCGCCGCCGACGACCGGGGCAGCGGCGAGCCGCGCCGCCAGGCTGGTGCCCTGGCCGATCGAAACCTGCCAGGCTTCGCCGAGCGAT
>CBIHLI010000090.1:0-5908 GCA_966210575.1 uncultured Sphingomonas sp. | reverse complement strand
TGTCGCCTACGGCATGGGCGCCTAGCCCGATAGGCGCAGGAACCGCGCCGGATTGGCGAGCGCATGCATGGCGGCCGGGCCTACCCTCGCCCGATCAGCCGCTGCGCCATGTCGTCGGCGACGGCGGCGGGGTTGCGGCCGGTCGCGGCGCTCTCCGCCCAGATTTGCTCGAGCCGCTGCGGGATCGCCTCGATCCGTTCGCGCACCAGGCTGGCGTCGCCGTCGCCGAGATATTCGGTGCAGACGTTGATGATCCCGCCGGCGTTGATCACATAGTCGGGCGCATAGAGGATTCCGCGTTCGTTGAGGAAAGCGCCGTCGACCGGCTTGGCGAGCTGGTTGTTGGCCGCCCCGGCGACGATCGGAGCGCGCAGTCTGGCGATGCTTTCCTCGTCGAGGATCGCGCCAAGCGCGTTGGGGCTGACGACGTCGGCCTCGAGGAACAGGATCTCGGCCGGGTCGACGACTTCGCCGCCGGCCATTTCCGCGAGCTTTTTCGCCTTCGCCCCATCGACGTCGGCGATCGACAGTTTCGCGCCCTCGTTGGCGGCGTGCATCGCAACGCCCGTCGCGACGCTGCCGGCGCCCTGGACGGCGATGTGCAGCCCTTCGACGCTGTCCTTGCCGAGCGCGCGCTTGACCGCCGCCTTGATCCCCAGGAACGTACCCAGCGCGGTGTGCGGTCCCGGGTCGCCTCCAACACCACCTTCGTTCGGAAGACCGGCGACATATTTGGTCTGGCGGCGGATCTCGACCATGTCGGCGACGCTCATGCCGACGTCCTCGGCGGTGATGTAGCGGCCGCACAAACGGTCGACCGCCTTGCCGAACGCGGCGAGCAGCTCCGGCGACTTGCGGCGCTCCGCAGGCGCCAGGATCACTGCCTTGCCGCCGCCGAGCGGAAGCCCGGCCATCGCATTCTTGTAGCTCATGCCCCGCGACAGCCTGAGCGCGTCGGTCAGCGCCAGGTCGGCATCCTCATAATGCCAGAAACGCGCCCCGCCCGCCGCCGGCCCGAGGTGGGTCGAATGGATGGCGATGATCGCGCGCAAGCCGTGCTCGGGCTGGTCGACGAAATGGAGGACCTCATGCGCGTCGAAGTCGGGATAGTCCCAAGGCGTTTTCATGGATGTGGATCGGTCCCGCTTAAGAAGAATGATGGGGCGACCGAGGGGACTTGAACCCCCGACCCCTGGTACCACAAACCAGTGCTCTAACCAGCTGAGCTACGATCGCCACGGCGCGCCCGAACGAACCCGTTGAAAGGTTCCCCAAAGCGCGCGCGCTCCTTAGGGTTGGCGGCCCGTGAACGCAACCCGAACGGAGGCAAGATGGCCAACGCGACAATGCGCAAATTCGGCTATCCGGAGACCCTGATCCGGCAGTGGGACCATTGGGCCGTCCTGCTTCGCCCGGCACAGGTGACTTTGGGTTCGCTGGTCCTCGCCGCAACCAGCGACGCGACAGCATTTTCGGACCTTCCCGACGAGGCCTTCGCCGAGCAGGCGGCGGTCGTCCGAGCCATCGAATCCGCCCTTGCCCGCTTCGTCGGCTATGAGCGGATCAATTATTTGATGCTGATGATGGTCGACCCCAACGTCCATTTCCACGTCATCCCGCGCTTTTCCGGGCCTCGCGAGTGGAACGGCATGACGTTCGCGGACGAAGGCTGGCCGGGACCACCCGAATTGAAGTCCGCGATCGACCTCGCTCCCGACCGGATCGGACAGCTGCGCGACGAACTAAAGACGTTTTTCTAACTTCAATTGCGAAACTTGCGCAGCCGTTTCGGCTTGCGCGGACCCGCCACTAGGCTCATCGTGCGGCGGGGAGAGACGGGAATGCTATCGAGTCGCCGGCCGAGGGCCGCGGCCGCTCCGCGCGTGTCGCTCAAAGAGACTTTGATCTCGGCAGGCCTGCGTCCCGACCTCGCCGAGATCCTCGAAAACATGCCGCACAGGGTCGTCCAGGTCGATCCCAGGCGGCCGTTTCGCGATCCTGGCGCGCCGCGCGACGAGGTGATGTTCGTCCGCTCCGGAATCCTCGCCAAGTTCAAGACCGAAGGCTCGGCCCGCCGCCAAATCGTCGCGCTTCGCTTTCCCGGCGAGGGGATTTTGCCGCGCGAAGGCGCCGCCAGCTACGGCATCCAGGCCATCGTCCGAAGCGAGGTGATGGTCGGGCATGCAGCGGATTTCGACCCGATCGTCGAGAAAAATCCCGAGCTCGGCCGCTTTTTCTGGCGGCTGATCCAGCGCAACGAGGCGATCGGCTATGAGTGGCTCGTCAGTTGCGGCCGCCGCGACTCCACCGCCCGGGTCGCGCATCTGCTGTGCGAAACGGCGGCGCGGAGCGGCATCGACGCCGAGCACGAGCAGATGGTCAATCCCTTCACCCAGCAACAGATCGCCGACATCACCGGCCAGACTTCGGTCAACGTCAACCGGGTCCTCGCCGACCTCGAGCGCCAGGGCCTGATCGAGCGGAGCGGCCGCGAGATCGCCTTTCGCGACTGGTCCGAGCTGCGCCGGATCGCCAGCTTCCAGCCGGCCTATCTCGAATAGCATTTCGAAGCATGGTGGGCGCGACAGGGATTGAACCTGTGACCCCACCCGTGTGAAGGGTGTGCTCTACCGCTGAGCTACGCGCCCATGCTCGGGGATTGGGGCGGATATAGGCACCGCCGGCCAGCTGTCCAGCCTAGCTCTGAACCGCGTCCTTGAGGACTTTGCCGGGGCGGAACTTGGGCTGCGAGGTCGCCTTGATCTGCATCGGCTCGCCGGTGCGCGGGTTGCGGCCGGTCGAGGCCTTGCGGCGGGTGACCGAGAAATTGCCGAAACCGACCAGCCGGACCTCGTCGCCGCGCTTGAGCGCCGAGGTGATTACCTCGAGCATCGTTTCGACCGCCCGCGAAGCATCGTTCCTGCTAAGGCCCGCGCGGTCGGCGACATGGCCGATCAGTTCCTGCTTGTTCATCGGCTCGCTGCTCCCCGTCTCCCGCGCGGGACTCGCGCAATCTTGCCGAAGACTAAAGGCAAGACTCTGCCGCGAAGTAAAGCCTAGTGGCGGACGGCGGCGTCTCCGGGCGTCGCCGAAGGCGGCGGCTCGACCGCATGTTCGTCGGCGTCGGTCCACTCGATCGGCCGGACTGGTTCGGTCAGCGCCCGGGCGAGAACCTCGTCGACATGGCTGACCGGGACAATCTCGAGGCCGTCCTTCACCGACGCCGGGATCTCGGCCAGGTCTTTTTCATTCTCGGCCGGGATCAGCACCGTCGTGATTCCGCCGCGGAGCGCGGCAAGCAGCTTCTCCTTAAAGCCGCCGATCGGATGTACTCGGCCGCGAAGGGTGACCTCGCCGGTCATCGCGACGTCGCGTCGGACCGGGATCCCGGTCAGGGTCGAGATCATCGCGGTGACCATCCCTACGCCCGCCGACGGGCCGTCCTTGGGCACCGCGCCTTCGGGCAAGTGGACGTGGATGTCCTTGCGGGCGAACAGGTTCGGCTTCACCCCGAACGACGGCGAGCGCGCCTTGACGAAGCTCATCGCCGCCTGGATCGATTCCTGCATCACTTCGCCGAGCTTGCCGGTGGTCTTGATCTGGCCTTTGCCCGGCACCGTGACCGCTTCGATGGTCAGTAGCTCGCCGCCGACCTCGGTCCAGGCGAGGCCGGTGACGGCGCCGATCTGGTCCTCTTCTTCGCCGATCCCGTAGCGGTAGCGGCGGACTCCGAGGAACTCGTGAATATTGTCCTCGAGGACCTGTACGTTCTCATATTTGCCTTCGAGAATGTGGCGAAGCGCCTTGCGGGCCACCTTGGCCAGCTCCCGCTCGAGGGTCCGGACGCCGGCTTCGCGGGTGTAATAGCGCAGGATCGCGCGCAGGCCGCCGTCGGTGAATTCGAGCTCGCCTTCCTTCAGGCCATGGGCTTCCATCTGCTTGGGGATCAGGTGGCGCTTGGCGATCTCGAGCTTCTCATGCTCGGTATAGCCCTCGAGGCGGATGATCTCCATCCGGTCCATCAGCGGCTGCGGCATGTCGAGCGAGTTGGCGGTGGTGACGAACATCACGTCCGACAAATCGTAGTCGAGCTCGAGATAATGGTCCTGGAACTTTGAGTTCTGCTCAGGGTCGAGCACCTCGAGCAGCGCCGATGACGGGTCGCCGCGGAAGTCCTGGCCGAGCTTGTCGATTTCGTCGAGCAGGAACAACGGGTTGGATGTCCCGGCTTTCTTCAGGTTGGAGATGATCTTGCCGGGAAGCGAGCCGATGTAGGTGCGGCGATGGCCGCGGATTTCCGCTTCGTCGCGAACGCCGCCCAATGACTGGCGGGCGAATTCGCGGCCGGTGGCCCGGGCGATCGAGCGGCCGAGCGAGGTCTTGCCGACGCCTGGCGGGCCGACGAGGCACAGGATCGGCCCCTTCAGCTTGTTGGTCCGCGCCTGGACGGCGAGATATTCGACGATGCGGTCCTTGACCTTCTCGAGGCCGTAATGGTCCTCGTCCAGGATCCGCTGCGCCTCGGCGATATCCTTCTTGACCTTGGACTTCTTGCCCCACGGCAGGCCGAGCAGGACGTCGAGGTAATTGCGCGCGACCGTCGCCTCGGCCGACATCGGCGCCATCGCCTTCAGCTTCTTCAGTTCGGCATTGGCCCGGGTCCGCGCCTCCTTGGACAGCTTGGCCTTGCGGATCTTGCCCGCCAGCTCGGCCAGCTCGTCGCCGCCCTCCTCGCCTTCGTTGCCGAGCTCGCGCTGGATCGCTTTCAACTGCTCGTTCAAATAATATTCGCGCTGGGTCTTCTCCATCTGCCGCTTGACCCGGCTTCGGATCTTCTTCTCGACCTGGAGGACCCCCAGCTCGCCTTCCATGAAGGCGAACACCATTTCCATGCGCCGGGCGGGGTTGAGTTCGCCGAGCAGCGCCTGCTTGTCGGCGACCTTGATCGAAAGGTTGGAGGCGACCGCGTCGGCGAGCACCGACGAATCCTCGATCTCGGCCAGCTGGATCCCGGTTTCGGGCGGAAGTCGCTTGTTGAGCTTGGCATAATTGTCGAACTGCTCGACGACCGAGCGCATCAGCGCCTGGGTCTCCGGTCCGTCGGCGGCTTCCTCCGCCACTTCCTCAATTTCGGCGGTGACAAAGCCGTCGCACTCGACGAGATCGACCAGCTTGGCCCGCTTGACGCCCTCGACCAGCACCCGGACGGTGCCGTCGGGAAGCTTCAGAAGCTGCATCGCGGTGGCGACGACGCCGAGATCGTACAAATCGTCGCGGCCGGGATCGTCCTCGGCCGGATCGAGCTGGGCGACCAGGAACAGCTCCTTGTCGGCGCCCATCGCCGCCTCGAGCGCGGCCACGGATTTCTCGCGGCCGACGAACAGGGGCACGATCCGCTGCGGGAAAACGACGATGTCACGAAGCGGGAGAAGCGGGAGAGAACGAGTCATGATCGGTATATGGGCGGCGCACCGAACTTCCGCAACGAGAAGGAACCTCGAAGCGGCGGTAGCGCTTTTCATGGGAGGAGCAGGACGATGATCGACGACAGGGAAAAGATCAGCACCGGGCCGAATGCCGAGCCGATCGACGAGACGATCGCCGGTACCGGCCCCGGCATCCCCGACGACAGCCTCGCGCCGGGCGAAGAGGAGCTTCCGGAGCCTCCGACCGACGAGGAGGTCGAGGAAGCGGCCGAGGCGCTCGGGGCACCGCTGGCGGAGACCGACACCCTTCCGCTAGACGGCGAGTAGCTAGGTTCCGAAAAACTCCGGATAGGCCACGCTCAGCGCCGGCAGCAGGTTGTTCAGGGCATGAACGATTGCCGGCAGGAGAAACGCTGCGAATAGCGAGCGTCGCTGCCAGGTCACGAATAACGTCGAGAAAACCAGGAATGGCCACCAGACGA
>CBIHLI010000089.1:0-5929 GCA_966210575.1 uncultured Sphingomonas sp. | reverse complement strand
GGCCTTCAAGAGCCGGAATCCGAGGGTCAGCGCCCCGCAGCCGCCCGGCGTCTGCAGCCCGGCGATCCTCTCGTCGCCGGCATGCTCGCCGAGCAGGATCGGGCGCAGCAGCTCGGTGAAACGGATATCCCCCCGGCCGCCGAGGTAGGCCTTTGTCTGCTGGGTATCGAGAAGCCGGCGCTCGGCTTCCTTGATGACGTTGAGGATCGGCGTGCGGCCGGCGCCGTCGCGGTATACGCCGACTCCGACATCGATCTTCTCCGGCCGCGGATCGGCGTTGGCGAGCTCGATGAGGGCAAGCAGCGAATCCAGCTTTACCGGTGTCAGGTTCGAGATCGAAAGGGCTTCGGGGGCCGTCTGGTCCAGCATGCAAAAGCGCTTAGCGGCAAACCCGCAGCCGCGCAAAAGCCTCAGGCGTCGTAATCCACCGCCACTCCGTCGCCGGCCGGAACCGACTGGCAGGTGAGGACATAGCCTTGCTCGATCTCCTCGTCTGTCAGGCCGTAGCGCGCCGCCATCTCGACCTTGCCGCTGGTCACCTTGGCGCGGCAGGTCGCGCACACCCCCGCCTTGCAGGCAAACGGCGCGGGAAGGCCGGCGGCGCGGGCGCTGTCGAGGATATTGCCCTCGCTGAACTCGACCCGGCGGGTGCGGCCGTCGAGCGTCACCGAAAGGACGATTCCGGCCGCCTTGCTCTGCAGCTCGGCCATTTCCTTGACCAGGGTTTCGGGCGGGCGGTCGGCGGTGAAGCGCTCTATGTGGATCCGGTCGCGCGCCACGTCGCGGTCGATCAGCGCGCTTTCCGCCGCGTCCATCATCGGGCCGGGCCCGCAGATGAACCAGCCGTCGACCGCGCCGGGATTATCGACCAGATGGTCGATCGCCTCGTCGCAGCGAGCCCGGTCGAGCATGCCGTTGAACAAATCGATGTCGCCGGCTTCCTCGGCGAGGAAATGATAGAGCTCGAAGCGATCGAGATAGCGGTCCTTGAGCCGGGCAAGCTCTTCCAGGAAGATGATCGAGCTGCTGTCGCGGTTGCCGTACAGCAAGGTGAAGCGGCTTTGCGGCTCCGACTTGAGCGTCGTGCGAAGCAGGGACATTACCGGCGTGATTCCCGATCCTCCGGCGATGCCGACAAGATGGCGGCGCGTGCCAGGATCGAAATCGATCGTGAAGCTGCCATGCGGCGGCATCACCTCCACCGTGTCGCCCGCCTTGAGCCGGTCGCCGACCCAGTTCGAGAAGATGCCGCCACCGATCCGCTTGACGGTCACCATCCAGTCGTTTTCGTCCGGCGCGGTGCACAACGAATAGTTGCGCCGCACCTCCTCGCCGTCGATGTCGGCCTTCAACGTCAGATGCTGCCCGGCCTTGAACAGGAAGACGTCGCGCAACTCGGGTGGAATTTCGAAACGGATGGAAAAGGCCTCCGGCGTTTCGGAGACGATTTCCGCCACGCGCAGCGGATGGAAGTGGGCGCTCATTACCAGGTCGCGTCGGGGTAGGTGCGCGGCAGGAACTGCATGACCGCGAGGATGTGGCCGAGATGCTCGCTGTGATGGCCGCGCCGGCCGCCGATGATCGGCCGCTGGTCGGCCGGGGCCTCCAGCTTCGCCTCCGACAGGACGTTGGCAAGCGCCGACCGATATTCGGCTTCGAACTGCCGCGGGTCATCTGCGATCCCGCGGGCGATCAGGGCCTCCAAGGCTTCGTCGACTTCGAACAATTCGGGGATGAAGCGCCAGCACCAGTCGAGGCCGCCGGCCATCCGCCGGGCGCTCTCTTCGGTGCCGTCGCCGAGGCGGATCGTCCATTCGGACGCCAGCTCGCGATGATAAGCGACTTCCTTGACCGCCTTGGCGGCGAATTCGGCGAGGAACCGGTCGGACGAGCCGGCCAGCCGCTGGAACAGCATATGCTGCCAGGTCGAGAATAGCAGCTGGCGGGCGATCGTCCGGGCAAAATCGCCGTTCGGCTGCTCGACCAGCAGGCAGTTGCGGAAATCGAGAACGTCGCGGTGAAAGGCGAGCCGGTCGCCATCCCTGCCCTCGGCTTCGCAGGCTCCCGCTTCGTTCAGCAGGAAAGTCGCCTGGCCGATCAGGTCGAGCGCGAGGTTGGCGAGGCTGAGGTCGACCTCGAGCGCCGGCGCGTGGCCGCACCATTCGGACAATCGCTGGCCGAGGATCAGCGAATCGTCGCCGAGCCGAAGCAGGTAATCGAAACGTGCGGGGTCCGGCTCGCCCGCCGCCGGCGCGTCGAAAGCGCCAGCCCCGGTCGCATCGTCCGGCACGTCGATCGGCGGCAGCGACGCCATCAGATGTGCTTCACCTCGTCGGGGATGTCGTAGAACGTCGGGTGCCGGTAGATCTTGTCGGCCGCCGGCTCGAACAGCTCTCCGGCCTGGTCAGGGTCGGATGCGATGATGTCCCTGGACGGCACCACCCACAGGCTCACCCCTTCCATCCGCCGCGTGTAGGTGTCGCGCGCGTGGGCAAGCGCGAGCTGCGGGTCAGGAGCATGAACGCTCCCAACGTGGCGATGCGACAGGCCACCCTTGGAACGGACGAAGACTTCCCAGAGCGGCCAGTCACCGCTCACGCCGCCTTCCTCGCCTGGCGCTTGCCTTCATGAGCGTCGGCCGCTTCGCGCACCCAGGCGCCGTCGACCCAGGCATTGCGGCGCGCTTCCATTCGTTCCCTGGCGACCGGGCCCTCGCCCTTGACCACTGCGTAGAACTCGTCCCAGTCGACCTCGCCGAAGTCATAGCCGCCCTTCTTCTCGTTCCACTTGAGGGAGGGGTCGGGAACGGTGAGGCCGAGGAAGTCCGCCTGGGGAACGGTGATGTCGACGAACTTCTGGCGGAGCTCGTCATTGGTCTCGCGCTTAATCTTCCAGCGCATCGACTGGGCGGTGTTCGGGGAGTTCTCGTCGGGCGGACCGAACATCATCAGCGACGGCCACCACCAGCGGTTGAGCGCGTCCTGCGCCTGGCGGCGCTGCTCCGGCGTCCCGCGGGCCATGGCGATCATGATCTCGAAGCCCTGCCGCTGGTGGAAGCTCTCTTCCTTGCAGACCCGCACCATTGCCCGCGCATAGGGACCGTAGCTGGTGCGCTGCAGCGGCACCTGGTTCATGATTGCCGCTCCGTCGACCAGCCAGCCGATCGCGCCGATGTCGGCCCAGGTCAGGGTCGGATAGTTGAAGATCGTGCTGTACTTCGCCTTCCCCGAAAGCAGCGCCTCGGTCATTTCGTCGCGGCTGGTCCCGAGCGTCTCGGCGGCGCAATAGAGGTAAAGGCCGTGCCCCGCCTCGTCCTGCACCTTGGCGAGCAGAATCGCCTTGCGGCGAAGCGACGGCGCCCGGGTGATCCAATTCCCTTCGGGAAGCATGCCGACGATCTCTGAGTGCGCGTGCTGGCTGATTTGCCGGGTCAGCGTCCGCCGATAGGCCTCGGGCATCCAGTCCTTCGGCTCGATGAACTCGTCGGCGGCGACCCGCGCCTCGAACGCCTCGAGCAGCTCGGGGTCCTCGAGGTTCTCGATCTTCGCACTCTTCTGCAGCTCGGTCGTGTACATGCTTGCAGATGTAGCCTCTCGCCCGCCGCGGTTCAAATAACCTGCTGTCGCCGAAACCCAAATCGCTGTAGGGAGGTTACGACGGCGGGGGGCCGTAGCGTTCTGCCAAACAGGAGGAACCGATGGCGACCGATGCTGCCGAAACGACGACTTCCCGGGCCACAATCCCCGCCCGCAACTGGAAATGGTTGATGCTGCGAGGCGTGCTCGCGCTGATCCTCGGCGTGTGCGCCGTGATTTTCCCATTGAGCGCGCTGTTCGCATTCACTCTCGTGTTCGCGGCTTATGCGTTCGTTGACGGGATTGCCTCGCTGATGAGCGGATACCGCGGAGCGCGCGCCGGCGAGCGCTGGGGGGCTCTTGTCTTCCGCGGAGTGACCGGGATCCTCGTCGGGATTTTATTCGTGCTGATGCCGATGATCGCGACGGTCACCTATGCATATCTCAGCATCGCGCTCCTCGCGGCGTGGTCCATTATCGCCGGCGCCCTCGAGATCTCGGCGGCGATACGCCTGCGCAAGGAAATCGAGGGGGAGTGGTTGCTGGGCCTTTCCGGAGTCATCTCGCTGCTGCTCGGGATCGGGATTATTGCGCTGGTTATGCCCATCCCGGCCGCGACCATGCTGACGGCATCATGGCTCATCGCCATCTACGCTTTTGCAGCCGGCATCGTGCTCGTCGTCCAGGCATTTCGGCTAAAAAGGCAAAGCGCCGGCTAGTCGACGACCCGTCCGCCGATCGTCCGCGAATAGCCGGTGAACTCGGCGACGGCGCGGCCGTCGGCGGTTTTCACGGACACGTGCGTGACTCCGCTTCGGCCGGAGGTCGCCAGCTCCTCGCCTTCCGCGACCAGCACTTCTCCAGCCTCGGCGCTGCCGAGGAACACGACCGATGCCTGGGCGGCGACCGCCCGCTCGTTGCGGCCGTTGCAGACGTAGGCGAATGCCGTGTCGGCAAGTGCAAACACGATTCCCCCATGGGCGATGCGATGGCCGTTGAGCATGTCGTCGCGAAGCTCCATCGACAATCGGCAATAGCCGGCGCGCACTTCTTCGATCCGAATGCCCCACGCGGGCCCCGTTCCCTCATCGGACAGCATCTGTTGCGCGACGCGGCTGGCGAGTTCGTTTGCGTCCACGGCCCCTCCTTCGCTACTTCGGGGCATGGATTACGACACGATCGACTTCAAGCTCGAGGGCGGCATCGCGCGGATCACGCTCAACCGTCCCGACCGGCTCAATAGCTTCACCGCTCACCTGCACGAGGAGCTTCGGGGGGCGCTCGATCAGGCCGAGGTCGCGCGGGTGGTGATCCTCACCGGCGCCGGTCGGGCGTTCTGCGCCGGCCAGGACCTCAATGACCGCGCCGTGGCCGCCGACGACCATCCGGTCGACCTCGGAGTGACCGTCGAAACCGGCTGGAACCCGCTGATCAAGCGGCTGGCGGCCATGCCGCAGCCGGTCATCGCCCGGGTCAACGGAGTCGCCGCCGGCGCGGGCGCCAATATTGCACTGGCCTGCGACATAGTCGTCGCGGCGCGCTCGGCGAAATTCATCCAGAGCTTCTCGGCGATCGGCCTGATCCCCGACAGCGGCGGAAGCTGGATCCTGCCGCGGCTGGTCGGCCACGCCCGAGCCATGGGCCTGGCCCTCACCGGCGAGCCGCTGCCAGCCGAAAAAGCGGAAGAATGGGGACTGATCTGGAAATGCGTCGACGACGATGCGCTCGACTCGGAAGTCGATGCGCTCGCCGCCAAGCTCGCCGCTTTGCCCCCGCTCGGACTTTCCGCGATCAAGTCGATTATCCACTCCACTTGGGACCGCACGCTCGACCAGGAGCTGCAGATGCAGCGCAACGAGATGCGCCGGCTCGGCTTCACCGAGGACTATCGCGAGGGTGTGGCGGCCTTCCTCGAAAAGCGCCCGCCCAAGTTCATCGGGCGCTGATCAATCGGCGACAAGGCTGGCGAATTTGGCGAGATCGATGTTGCCGCCTGAGACGATGCAGACGATCGGCCCCTCGCCCGCCTCGCCGGTGAGGGCCGCGGCCAAAGCGAGCGCGCCGGCGCCTTCCGAAATCACCCGCGCCTTCTCGGCGGTCAGGCGCATGGCGTCGCGGACCTGATCGAGCGAAACGGTGATTGTACCATCGACGACCGCCTGCATCCGCTCCCACATCCGCGCGGTGACGCTCTGGCCGCCGGCGCCGTCGACGAACGACGCCTGCCAGCCGGGGAATTTGCTCGGGGCGCCGGCTTCCAGCGAATAAGCGTAAGGCGAAGCGGTCTCCGGCTCGGCACAGACGATCCGGACATTCGGGCGAAGCGCGTTAATCGCGCTGCCGACTCCGGTGAT
>CBIHLI010000088.1:0-5937 GCA_966210575.1 uncultured Sphingomonas sp. | reverse complement strand
CACCCCTGCTCCCGCCGCTTCATCCTCAGCAAATTCTTGTAGCTGCCGTCACGTAACTGCTCTTCCACCGATATTTCATCGGGGCAGAAACTGATCGGCTTGGCTCCGAAGAACAGGCCCTCCCGGAAACCTGCGACAGAAACGCGGCTACCGCCGTGCAACGAGATACGTAGATCCAAGCCGCGATCGCAGCCCGCCAGAGAAACTGCGAGACACGCAACAGCGATCGCTGCGAAATATCGAGGATTGATCAACCCAAGCTCTCCACAATCGTGACATTCGCGATGCCGCCGCCTTCGCACATTGCCTGCAGGCCGAAGCGCTTGTTGTGGCGGTGGAGGGCGTGGACGAGGGTCGCCATCAGCTTGGCGCCCGAGGCGCCGAGCGGGTGGCCGAGGGCGATGGCGCCGCCGTGGACGTTGAGCCTGGCTGGATCGGCGTTCGACTGCTGCAGCCAGGCGAGCGGCACCGGGGCGAAGGCTTCGTTGACCTCGTAAAGGTCGATGTCGGCGATCGATCGGCCCGACTTTTCGAGCGCGACGCAGGTGGCGCGGATCGGCTCGTCGAGCATGATCACGGGATCGCCGGCAGTGACGGTCAGCTGGTCGATCCGGGCAAGCGGGGTGAGGCCGTGCGACTTCACCGCCGCCTCGCTGGCGACCAGCACAGCCGCCGCGCCATCGCAAATCTGGCTGGCGTTGCCGGCGGTGATCATGCCGTCGGCGAGGAGCGTCTTCAGTCCGGCGAGCCCTTCGAGCGAGGCGTCGTAGCGGATGCCTTCGTCACTTCGATGGTCGTCGATTTGCACGATTTCCGCATCGAATGCGCCCGCCTGGGTCGCGGCCGCCGCCTTGCGGTGGCTGTCGAGCGCGAAGGCGTCGAGCTGCTCGCGCGACAGGCCGTATTTCTTCGCCATCATCTCGGCGCCGCGGAACTGGGTGAACTCGGTGACTCCATAGCGGTCCTTGATCGACTGCGGCCACGGGCCGGTGCCCATCCCGGCCTGCAGCGGCAACAGCACCGGCGCGCCAATCGGCACCCGGCTCATGCTCTCGACGCCCGCGGCGATCACCAGATCCTGCGTCCCGCTCATCACCGCCTGGGCGGCGAAATGGACCGACTGCTGCGAACTTCCGCACTGGCGGTCGATGGTGACTGCCGGGACGCTATCGGGAAGCGACGAGGCGAGCACCATGTTGCGGCCGACGTGGAAGCTCTGCTCGCCGATCTGGCCGACGCAGCCGGCGATGACGTCGTCGACCGCCGCCGGGTCGACGCCGGTCCGCTCGACCAGCGCATCGAGGACCGCGGCGCCGAGGTCGACCGGGTGCCAGTCCTTGAGCGCGCCGTCGCGGCGGCCGCCGGCGGTCCGAACCGCGTCGACGATATACGCCTCAGCCATTGCCGATGAACTCGTCGACGATGCGGTTGAATTCTTCCGGCTGCTCGAGGTTGCTCAGGTGGCCGGACCGCGCGATCTCCACGTAATGGGCGCCCGGGATCAGCTCGACTAGCTCATGCGAAAGCGCCGGCGGAGTCACCTTGTCCTCGGCGCCGCAGACCACCAAAGTCGGAACCGCGATGGCCCGCGCGCGGTCGGCCTGGTCGGCGAGCCACACCGCCTCGGCGCCGATCCGGTAGTGGGCGGGGTCGATCCGCGCCATGGTCTCGACCACCGCACTTCGGATCGCCGGATCGGCGGGTTGGGCGAGCAACACATCGACCCGGCCTTCCGCCATCGCCCGCAGGTCGGCGCTTCCGGCGACCGAGCGCTCGTAAATGCCGCGGCCGTCGGGATGCGCGGCGAAGGTATCGGCGAGCACCAGCGAGGTGATCCTTTCGGGCGCGAGCTGGTGCATGGCGATCGCCACCACCCCGCCCAGCGACAGGCCGCAGACATGCGCCCGGTCGATACCGAGCGCGGTCATCGCCGCCAGCACGGCGGAGGCATAATCGTCGCGGGTCGTGCCATCGGGCGCCGGGTCGCTGTCGCCATAGCCCGGGTAATCGAGCGCGACGGCGCGGCGCGCGCGGCTGAAGTGCGCGAGCTGCGGCGCCCACACCGATATGTCGGAGCCGACACCATGGAGGAAGACGATTGGAACGCCGCCGTCGCCCTGCTCGGCGACCCCCAATCGACCAGTTTCTGTTTGCACCGTCGGCATGTGCCGTGGGATGTCTGGCTGTTCTCTTGTTTGCAAGCGCTTCCAAGTGAACGAAAGCGAATGTAACGGTTAAGCAACGGCTCATCTGGACTCGGCATAAATGGGGCAAACGACGAATCGAGGTACGTGATGCGTAAGATCCTTCTTTCCCTTCTTCTTGCAACGACTGCGGTAACTCCTGCTCTGGCGCAGCGGACCACTGCCGAAGAGCGCGCCGAGGAGCGCGAGAAGCGCCAGGCGAAGCAGGCCGAGTCGCGCAAGGAGCGCACCGAATCGCGCAACACGCGTGAGGAGGACACCAAAGGCGGCAAGGACGCCCGCACCGAGCGAATCCAGACCCGCCAGGACGCGCGCACCGAGCGAGTCGACAATCGCCAGGACGCGCGCACCGAGCGTGTCCAGAATCGCCAGCAGGCGCACGAACAAAATCTCAATGTTCGCGAACGTGCGGCCGCGGTTCAGCAGCGCCAGCAGGATCGCCAGGTCGCCCGCGACCAGCGGCAGGACTCGCGTCAGCAATATGTCGATCGGGCAAACCAGACCCGCCAGCGCCTGCGGCCCCCTGCGGGAGCGCGGCCCGACCGGCCGGCTCCGCCGCCGCAGACCGCGCGCAACAATGTGAAGGTGCCGCAATGGCACTCGACCTGGCGCAACGACAAACGCTACGACTGGCGCCGGTGGCGCGACCGCAACCATTCGCTGTTCAACCTCGGCCTGTACTTCGACCCGTTCGGCTGGGGCTATCGCCGCTTCAATATCGGCTGGCGTCTGTGGCCGAGCTATTACAACGACAGCTACTGGCTGAACGACCCGTACATGTACCGGCTGCCGTACGCGCCGTGGCCGTACAAATGGGTTCGCTATTATGACGACGCTTTGCTGGTGAACACTTACACCGGCGAGGTCGCCGACGTGATGTACGACTTCTTCTGGTAGAGGCGTACGGTCCATTGGTCGAAGGGGCGTTGCGGCAATAGCCGCGGCGCCCCTTTCTTCATCCGCTTGCGGCGACGCAGCTGCCGTATTATGCGGCTAAGACAGCAACATCCCCCGGGGAGCTTTTCAATGACGACTCGCGCACTCGCCCTTGCCGCGCTTCTGGCAACCAGCGCCTTCTCCTCCATCGCGACCGCCGCGCAGACCGCGCCGGCGGCGCCGGCCGCGCAAGCCGTCCAGAGCGAGCACGACAAATTGTTCAACCTGTTCAAGGCGAGCGACGAAGCCAACCTCAAGCGCAACCCGCTGAATGCCCTGTTCCGCGGCGACATGCGCTACGCCGACCGGCTCGGCGACTATATCACCGACGAATATTTTGCCGGCGAGCGTGCCGCCGCCGAGCACGACCTCGCGGCGCTCCGCGCCATCGACCGGGCGAAGCTCGATGCCACCGACCAGCTCGCCTACGACACGTTCGAATATCAGACCAAGGATGCGCTGCGCGGGCTTCAGCCGGACATGCTGGCGCTGACCGCGGTGCGGCCGTTGAACCACTTCTTCGGCTTCCACACCTTCTACCCGACCTTCGCCAGCGGCCAGGGCGCGGCGCCGTTCAAGACGCTCGAGGATTATGAGAACAATTTGAAGCGCCACAAGGAGTTCGTGGTGCTGGTCGACCGGTCGATCGAGCGGTTCAAGCAGGGCCAGGCGAGCGGCGTCGTCGAGACCAAGATGACGGTTCGCAACATGATCGAGCAGCTCGACAACCAGCTCAAGCAGCCGGTCGAGGAATCGTCCTATTACGGCCCGGTCAAGAAATTCCCCGACACCGTCCCGGCCGCCGACCGCGAGCGGCTGACCGCCGCCTATCGCGCCGCGGTCGCCGACGAGCTTTACCCGGCTCTGACCCGGCTGCGCGATTATCTCAAGAACGACTATCTGGCGTCCGCCCGCGATGGCGCCGGGATCATGTACATGAAGGGCGGCGACAAGCTTTACCGCTACCAGATTCAGTCGACCACGACCCTGCCGCTTACACCTGAGGAAATCCACGAGACCGGCCTCAAGGAGGTCGCGCGGATCACGGCCGAGATGGAGAAGGTCAAGGACGAGGTGGGCTTCAAGGGGACGCTTCACCAGTTCTTCGAGAACCTGCGCGCCGATCCCAAGCTCAAGGCGAAGAGCCGCGAGGACCTGACCCAACGCTATTATGCCGTCGGCAAGGCGGTCGACGCCAAGCTGCCCGCCTATTTCTCGACGCTTCCCAAGGCGAAGCTCGAGATCCGCCCCTACGAGCCGTTCCGCGAGAAGTTCGAGGCCGGCGGCAGCTATCAGTCGGGAACCCCCGACGGCAGCCGGCCGGGCATTTTTTACTTCAACGCCTACGACCTGCCGTCGCGGACGACCCCTGGGGTCACCACCCTCTATCTGCATGAGGGCGCGCCCGGGCACCATTTCCAGATCAGCCTCGCTCAGGAGAATGCCGCGCTGCCGTCGTTCATGCGGTTCGGCGGCACTACTGCTTTCGCCGAAGGCTGGGGGCTCTATGCCGAAACGCTCGGTTACGACATGGGCTTCTATGCCGATCCCTATCAGCGGATGGGCACGCTCGACGACGAGATGCTGCGCGCCATGCGGCTGGTGGTCGACACCGGCATCCACTCCAAGGGTTGGACCCGCGAGCAGGCGATCGACTACATGCTGACCCATTCGAGCATGGGCAAGACCGACGCCACCGCCGAGGTCGAGCGCTACATCGTTATCCCCAGCCAGGCGACCGCCTACAAGATCGGCGCGCTGACCATCCAGCGGCTGCGCGACAAGGCGAAGGCGGAGCTCGGCGACAAGTTCGACATCCGCGAGTTCCACGCCCAGGTGCTGATGACCGGCGCCCTGCCGTTGGCGATCCTCGAGCAGAAGATCGACCGCTGGATCGCTTCGAAAAAGTCGGCTTGAGCCAGGGACGGGCGGGTCGCCGAGACCCGCCTCGGACATCATTCGGACAGGGGAAGATCATGCGCATTCATGTTGCCGGCGCGCCATTTCTGGCGCTTGTCGGAGCCGGCCTCGCCGGCTGTTCGACGCCCCAGGCCGTGCCGGTTGCGGCGGCCGCTCCACCGCCGCTCGCCGCCGAGGCTGCGCCGGTTGACCCAGCGGCCAATCGCGCCGCGCTCTATGCCCTGTTCGAAAGCTCCGACAAGGCGCTTCTGCGGCGCAACCCTGTCGCTGCCTTCTTCCGCGGCGATTTCAGCCGCGCCGATACGATCGGCAATCCATTCGCCGCCGATTATTTTGCCAGGGAGCGGGCCGCCGCGGAAGCGGACCTCGCCGCACTGCATGCGATCGATCGCTCGGCGCTGGGCGCGAACGACCGGCTTGCCTACGATATCTTCGAATATTCGCAGCAGCGCACGATCGTGCAGACCAGCCCGGGGATCCTCGCCTACGAGGCGCTGCTGCCGATCGACCATTTCCGTGGGATCCACATTTTCTACCCGCAGCTCAGCAGCGCCGGGGCGGTGATGCCGTTTAAGACGGTCGCCGATTACGACAATGCGCTCAAGCGGCACGCCGAGTTCGGGACGGTGATCGACTCGGCGATCGCGCGGATGCGCGAAGGCATGGCCCAGGGCGTGGTCCAGCCGCGCCTGACCGTCGAGACGATGATCAAGCAGCTCGACACGCAGCTGCAGATGACGACCGAGGCGATGCCATATTATTCGCCGGTGGCGGAATTTTCCGAGGCAATTGGCGCAGCCGACCGGACGCGGCTGCAAGCCGCCTTCCGCCAGGCCATCGAGAGCGACCTGAGGCCGCCACTGCAGCGGCTCCGTAT
>CBIHLI010000087.1:0-5992 GCA_966210575.1 uncultured Sphingomonas sp. | reverse complement strand
GCGGCGGCGCCGGCATCGGCGGGGTGCTCGAGCCGCTTCAGGCGGGGCCGGTGATTATCGAGGACGATTGCTTCATCGGCGCCCGCTCCGAGGTTGCCGAGGGCGTCATCATCGAGCAGGGCGCGGTGCTGTCGATGGGCGTGTTCCTCGGCGCTTCGACCAAGATCGTCGAGCGGGCGACGAGCGAAATCCTCTATGGGCGGGTCCCGGCCTATTCGGTGGTCGTCCCCGGCACTCTGCCGGCCAGCGACGGCGGACCGAGCCTTGCCTGCGCGGTCATCGTCAAGCGCGTCGACGAGCGCACCCGGTCCAAGACCAGCATCAACGAGCTGCTTCGCGACTGATAAGCCCAGCTTATGGTCTAAGCCCATGCATTTGTTGGCGCCGCGATGCCCGCCCACCTAGCTTCTCGGGATGAAACCACGGCTGTCTTCCGAGTTTGAGCGCAATTGCGCGGACGCCGCCGGCGCGCCGGACATCTATTCGACGCCGATGATCCGCATCCAGATGAACCGCTCCGATTGGGCGATCTTGGTGGCGCTGGCGCTGATCTGGGGCAGCGCCTTTTTCTTCATCAGCGTCGCCGTGCGTGACGTCCCGCCGCTCACTTATGTCCTTTTACGGCTGGCGATCGCTTCGGCCGGCCTGTGGCTGTTCCTGTGGTGGAAAGGCAGAGATGTCGGCTTGCCGCGCCAGGTGTGGGGCTCGATGCTGGTCCTGGCACTGCTCAACAATGTGATCCCGTTCGCCTTGTTCGGCTGGGGCCAGACGCACATCGCTAGCGGCCTTGCCTCGATCCTCAATGCGACGACGCCGATCTGGGGCGTGGTCGTCGCGCATTTGTTCACCAGCGACGAGCGGATGACCCAGCGCAAGATCGCCGGCGTGCTGCTCGGCTTCGGCGGCGTGGCGACGATGATCGGGCCCTCGCTGCTTGCCAACATCGGCACCGACGCGCTTGCCCAGCTCGCCTGCGTCGTCGCCTCGCTTTGTTACGCGCTGGCTGCCGTCTGGGCACGCCGGTTCAAGGCGATGGGGCTTGCGCCGATGAGCGTCACCACCGGCCAGCTCAGCGTCGGCGCGCTGGTCATGCTGCCAGTCGCCTTGATCGTCGACCAGCCGTGGCTGCAGCCGCTGCCGCCGCTTTCAGCCTGGGCCGCGATCGGCGCTTTGGCCTTGGTCTGCACCGCCTTCGCCTACGTGCTCTATTTCCGACTGATCGATTCGGCCGGCGCGACCAATGCCCTGCTCGTCACCCTGCTGGTGCCGCCGACGGCGATCTTCCTCGGCGCGGCCTTCCTCGGCGAAACGCTGGCGCCGCAGGATTTCCTCGGCCTCGGACTGATCGCGGTCGGGCTTGCGGCGATCGACGGACGGCTGCTCAAGGCTTTCGGGCGCCGGCCTCCGCAAGCAGCTTAGCCGCCTCCTCGCCGGTCCAGTCGAGGTCGCCGATGTAGCGCCAGACCTCGCGCCCGGTGGCGTCATAATAGACAGTCGTAGGCATCACCTGGACCCCGAGCGCACCCGACAGCGCCATCTGCTGGTCGCGCCAGGATTCGAGGTCGTTGACGCCATGTTGCTCGAGGAAGGCCTCGACCGACGGCCGCTCGGCGCGCTCCACCGCAACCGCGATGACGCGCGGAGCGCCCGGCCGCCGGCTCAGCGCATCGAGGGTCGGCAGCTCCTTGACGCAAGGCGCGCACCAGCTCGCCCACATGTTGACGAGCAACGGCTCGCCGGAGAGGTCGCTCAGCGTCGCGGCTTCGTCCTCGCCATTCAACAGTTGCGCGTCGGGCATCGACCTGCCCGCTTGGCTTCGGTCGACGCCTTTGGACAGACCCTCCGGCGCCGCGGCCTCCTGTTTGGCCGCCGGCTGGCGTTCGCATCCGGAAGCAACGAGCGCGAGCAGGCAAAGAATGATCCAATTGCGCATTTGCCGGCCGATAGAGAGCGGTGAATGCGGGCACAAGCGGCTGGAAGAACCCTTCGCAAGCCGCTAGTCGGCAGTGGGTGAAAACAGCATTGTTCATTCGACTGGCGATTGCCGCCTCGCTCCTCGGCGTCGCCGGTTGCGGCAACATGGCCGATTTGCGTCCGGCCGAAGGGCAATCGCTGCCGGTCAAGCCGTTGATGGCGAATTCAACCCCAACTCCCGAGCAGCTACTGACACCGCCGGCATATGCCGATCCCGATCGCATCGACGAGCTGATGCGGCGCTCGGAGCCGCGCGAGGCCGACCGTTTCGACCTGCCGCCGCCGAGCGGCCAGGCGCCGGAGGTTCCGGTCGAGGCCGAGGACGACGAGCAGGCCAATCAGGTCGGGCCGGTCACTCCGCAATGACATCCCGCATTCGCAAGGCCATCTTCCCTGTCGCCGGACTCGGCACGCGCCTGCTGCCCGCGACCAAGTCGATGCCAAAGGAAATGCTGACGATCGTCGATCGCCCGCTAATCCAATATGCGGTCGACGAAGCCCGCGAGGCGGGGATCGAGCAAATGATCTTCGTCACGGGACGCGGCAAGGCGAGCCTGGTCGACTATTTCGACACGGCATTCGAGCTCGAGGCGACCATGCGGCAGAGCGGCAAGAGCCTCGACGCCCTCGAGCGCGCGCAAGGGCGGGTCGGAGAAATCGTCGCCGTCCGCCAGAAGCAGCCGCTCGGCCTCGGCCATGCTGTCTGGTGCGCCCGGGACATTGTCGGCGACGAACCGTTCGCGGTGCTCCTTCCCGACGATCTGATGGCCGGCGCGCCCGGCGCGCTCAGGCAGATGGTCGATGCCTGGGAGACGGTTGGCGGCAACCTGATCGCCACCGAGGAAGTCCCTGCCGAGAAAACGGCGAGCTACGGAATCATCACTCCTGGCAGCAGCGCAGGCAATCTCACCGAAGTGCTCGGCCTGGTCGAGAAGCCGGCACCGGACGCGGCGCCGTCGAACCTGGGCGTGATCGGCCGCTACATCCTCCAGCCCGAGGTTATGCGGGTGCTCGACAAGGGCGAGCGCGGCACCGGCGGCGAGATCCAGCTGACTGACGCAATGGCGCAGTTGATCGGAACGCAGCCGTTCCACGCGCTCAAGGTCGATGCGGTCCGCCACGATTGCGGCGGCCCCGCCGGATTCGTCATTGCCAATGTGGCGATGGCGCTTGAGCGGGACGACGTCGCCCCGAAGCTGCGCGAGTATCTGGCCGGCCGCTAGGCGGCTTAACCCTCGACGGTCGCGGCGAGCCGCCGCTCGGCCATCGAGAGCCGCTCGCGCAGCTCCCTCAGCTCGATCGCTCGGCTGACGACGCGGGCGTCGAGCGCGGCATTGTCGTCGACCAGCCGCTGGACAGCCGCGGCGCGCTCGAGGAAGCGACCGATCCCGGCCGCGAGCACCTCGAAATGACACGGCTTGCGAATGATTCCGTCGGCGCCTGCTGCGAACGCCTTGACCGCTGTCACCGGATCGGACCGCCCGACGATCAGTAGCACCGGCAGTTGGCTATGCACCGGGTCGTGGCGGATCATTCGGACAAACTCGATGCCGCTCGTCCCCGGCAGCCTGGCGCTGCAGACGACGATGTCGGCGGGAATGCGATAGAGCTCGGAGAAGCCCGCCTGGGCGCTCTCCGCCGCGGCGATCCGGTAGCCGGACTCGGCGAGACGTCGGGCGAGCACGCCCAGATAATTGCGGTTGGACTCGATCACGAGCACGCGCGGCGGCTCGCCCGATCCCTGCTTGTCCAACCCGAGTTCCATGGCTGCGGGAGCTAAGCGAAAAATGGTTAACGCGGCGATAAGACGCGCTTACGGATCCAGCTCGACATCCCAGTAGAGATAGTCGCGCCAGGTTTCGTGCAGGTGATTGGGCGGAAACCTGCGGCCGTGGTCCTGCAGCTGCCAGCTGGTCGGGCGGAAGGCATCGCGGTCCAGGTGCAGGCCCGCCTGGCGCGGAGTCCTGCCGCCTTTCCGCAAATTGCACGGCGCGCAGGCGGTTGCGACATTCTCCCAGGTCGTCCGCCCGCCTTGCGCGCGCGGCACGATATGGTCGAACGTCAGCTCACGGTTGGAGCCGCAATAGACGCAGCGGAAGCGGTCGCGGAGGAAGAGATTGAACCGGGTGAAGGCCGGATATTCGTTGGGCCTGACGAACTGGCGAAGCGCGATCACCGAGGGCAGCTTCAGGGCGACGCTTGGGCTGTGCACCTCGCGGTCGTAATGGGCGACGACGTCGACCCGCTCGAGGAACAGCGCCTTGATCGCGGTCTGCCACGGCCACAGGCTCAGCGGGAAATAGGACAGCGGCGTATAGTCGGCGTTGAGCACCAACGCCGGGCAGCTCTCGGGATGACGTGTCGAATCGGGCGGATACATGACGCGGGCAATGACCTCCTGTCTGCCCGCTCGAACCTCCGGCCCTGTCGCACGCAAGGAGGAGAAGGGTCGCCTCGGGCCCGTCTTCCCTTGTGACCAGCCGGATGCCAACCCGGCGTGACATGCGTATGACAGCATTTTCCGGGACTCGCGGTCAAGTGCGCAGGATATGCTGACGACTCGCTTCGCGCCTTCGCCGACCGGGCAGTTGCATCTCGGTCACGCCTATAGCGCCGTCCTCGGCCATTCGGCGGCCCGCCAGGCGGGCGGGCGCTTCCTGCTGCGGATCGAGGATCTCGACCCGACGCGCAGCCGGCCCGAGTTCGTCGCCGCCATCGAACAGGATCTGCGCTGGCTCGGCCTGGCCTGGGATGGCGAGCCGCTCGTCCAGTCGACCCGAAGCGCCGCTTATGCCGACGCACTCGAACGGCTGCGCGCCGACGGGCTGGTCTATCCCTGCTTCTGCACCCGCGCCGACATCGCCGCCGCGCTCAGCGCGCCGCACGGCCCGGCCGAATCGCGCTACCCCGGAATCTGCCGCGGCCTGCCCGACGATCCTGGCCGCCGGGCGGCAGTTCCGCACAGCTGGCGGCTGGATTCAGCCAAAGCGACCGAGCGCGTCGGCCTCCCCGTCTGGACCGAGCAGGACGGCCGCCGCTTCGCCGCCGCGGTCGGTGACATCGACAACGAGATCCTGGCACGAAAGGACGCGCCGGCGAGCTATCACCTCGCCTGCGTCGTCGACGATGCCGCCAGCGGCGTGAGCCTGGTGGTTCGCGCCGCGGACCTCAGGGCGTCGACGCCCGTGCAGCGGCTTCTGCAGACGCTTCTCGGCCTGCCCGAGCCGAGTTACCTCCACCACCCGCTGGTCGTGCATCAAGACGGCCGGCGGCTCGCCAAGCGCGACCTGGCGCCGACCCTCGCCGCGATGCGCGCCAGCGGAGTCGACGGACGCGAGCTTGCTAGCGACATCGTCAACGGCCGACTGCCGTCTGGCTTTCGGCTGTCGGAAGCCTAAATAGGCGGACATGTCGACGCTTCTGATGGTGCTCCTCGTCGTCGCGATGGCCGCGACCGCTTACGTCCTCGTCCGCGGGGTCGTGACAATGGCCTCGGGCAAGGTCGGCTCCAGCGAGCAGCAACAACAGTGGATGCGCAAGCGCGTCCTGTTCCAGGCCGTCGCTATCGTCATCGTCGTCCTGATCCTGATCGTCGCCGGCGCCTCCGGGAGCTGATGGTCAAGCTCAACAAGATCTACACTCGAACCGGCGACGAGGGCACCGCCGGCCTGGTCGACGGCTCGCGGGTCAGCAAGGCGAGCCCGCGAATGGCCGCAATCGGCGACGTCGACGAGGCCAATGCGGCGATCGGCGGCGCCATCGCCGCGCTCGCCGACGATTCGGTCGCGGAGCGGCTTCGGCGCATCCAGAACGAATTGTTCGACCTCGGCGCCGACATCGCCACGCCCGGCAATGTCGAAGGCGCGCTGCGGATTGTCGCCAGCCAGGTCGAGCGCCTCGAGCATGAGATCGACTCGATGAACGCGACCCTCGAGCCATTGAGCAGCTTCATCCTCCCGGCCGGGCCGGGCGGCGTGGCCGCACTCCACCTTGCCCGCACCGTCGTCCGCAGGGCCGA
>CBIHLI010000086.1:0-6012 GCA_966210575.1 uncultured Sphingomonas sp. | reverse complement strand
GCGGTGAAACAATCGCTACTGCAAGGCGATATCAGTATGGGCCATGCGCGAGCGAAGCCGCGACGATAATAGCCAGGCGCATCATGCGACGATATTGACCAGCCGGTCTGGGACCACAATGACTTTGCGCGGTGCCGCCCCGGCGAGTTGGCGCTGAACCTTGTCAGAAGCGAGCGCCAACGCCTCCGTCTCGGCGCGGCCCAGCCCCCTCGGCGCCGTCACCGTGTCGCGCAGCTTGCCGTTGACCTGCACCGCCAGCGTCACCTGGTCCTCGACCAGCAGCGCCGGATCGCATTCCGGCCAACTGGCATCGACCACCAAGCCCTGTCCGCCAATCGCCTCCCAGCATTCCTCGGCCAAGTGCGGCGCCATCGGCGCGACCAACCTGACCAGCGCCCGTATCGCTTCGGCCCGGGTCGCGGACGGCGGCGCTTTCTCGATCGCGTTGACCAGCTGGTAGAGCTGCGCGACCGCCTTGTTGAATTGCAGGCTGTCGATCGCCTCGCCGACTCCGGCGATGGTGCGGTGGAGCTTGCGATTGAGCGCTTCGTCGGCGCCGTCGCCGCCACTCTTCGCCGCCGCCAGCCGCCAGACCCGCTGGACGAACCGCGCCGCGCCTTCGATCCCGGCCTCCGACCATTCGAGGTCGCGCTCGGGCGGGCTGTCCGAAAGCATGAACCAGCGCACCGCATCGGCGCCATATTCGGCGACGATCGGCTCGGGATCGACGGTGTTGCGCCGCGACTTCGACATCTTCTCGACGCGGCCCTTGGTCACCGGTCCGGAATGGCTCGCCGCCTCTTCCGGCGACAGCCAGCGCCCGTCGGCATCCTGATGGGTGACGTGGGTCACCATCCCCTGCGTGAACAGGCCCTTGAACGGTTCGTCGAGATCGAGGCGGCCGATGCGCTTGAGCGCCCGGGTCCAGAAGCGCGCGTAGAGCAGGTGCAGGATCGCATGCTCGACCCCGCCGATATATTGGTCGACTGGAAGCCACTTCTCGGCCTCCGCCTTGTCGAACGGCTTGTCGATCGGCTGGCTGGCGAAGCGGATGAAGTACCAGCTCGAATCGACGAACGTGTCGAAGGTGTCAGTCTCGCGCAGCGCTTCGCCGCCGCATTGCGGGCAATTCGTTTGCCGCCAGTCCATGGCGCGGTTCAGCGGATTTCCGGGGATGTCGAACGTCACATCCTGCGGAAGCACCACCGGCAGCTGCTTGCGCGGCACTGCAACCGGGCCGCAGCGCTCACAGTGGATCATCGGGATCGGCGTGCCCCAATAACGCTGGCGCGACACGCCCCAATCGCGCAGCCGATAGGCGATCTCGCGCTTGCCCCAGCCGCCCTCCTCGGCGCGTCGGATAACCGCGTCCTGGGCTTCCTGGACCGACAATCCGTCGAGGAATCGCGAGTTGACGATCACGCCCTCGCCGGGCTCGGCTTCGTCGCCGATCGGCGTGTCGGCGTCCTGAGTCGGGGCTGCGACCACCCGGCGAATCGGCAGGTCAAACTTTGTTGCGAACTCAAAATCGCGCTGGTCATGCGCCGGCACTCCGAAGATCGCGCCGGTGCCATATTCCATCAGCACGAAATTCGCGATCCACACCGACAGCCGCCACTCGGGGTCGAGCGGGTGGACCGCCTCGATCCCGGTCAGGAAACCGCGCTTCTCCTGGGTTTCGATCTCGGCGGCGCTGGTTCCTCCAGCCTTGCACTCGGCGACGAAGGCGGCCGCGTCGGGATTCTCGGCGGCGACCGCCCGGGCGAGCGGATGGTCGGGCGCAACCGCGACGAAGCTGGCCCCGAAGATCGTGTCCGGCCGCGTGGTAAACACCTCGATCTCCGGCGCGGCGGCCAGCGCCGCCTTGATCCACGGATATTCGGCTTCGGCGCCGCCGGCGGCGGTCTCGAACCGGAACCGCAGCCCGTCGGAGCGGCCGATCCAATTCTCCTGCATCACCCGCACCTTCTCGGGCCAGTCGTCGAGATCCTTGAGCCCTTCGAGCAGGTCGTCGGCGAAATCGGTGATCTTGAGGAACCATTGCGACAGCTTGCGGCGCTCGACCGGCGCGCCCGATCGCCAGCCCTTGCCGTCGATCACCTGCTCGTTGGCGAGCACGGTCATGTCGACCGGATCCCAATTGACCTCGCTTTCCTTGCGATAGACGAGGCCGGCTTCATACAGGTCGAGGAACAGCGCCTGCTCGTGCCCGTAATATTCGGGGTCGCAGGTGGCGAGCTCGCGGCTCCAGTCGAACGCGAAGCCGAGCCGCTTCAGCTGGTCGCGCATCGTCGCGATGTTCGCCCGGGTCCAGCCATCGGGGTGGACGCCGCGCTCCATCGCCGCATTCTCGGCCGGCATTCCGAATGCGTCCCAGCCCATCGGGTGGAGCACTTCGAAGCCCTGCATCCGGCGATAGCGGGCAAGGACGTCACCCATCGTGTAGTTGCGGACATGGCCCATGTGGATGCGCCCCGACGGATAGGGGAACATCTCCAGCACGTATGTCGTCGGCTTGCCGCTGTCGGGGTCGGCGATGAAGCAGCGCTCGTCGTCCCAGCGCTTTTGCCAGCGAACGTCCGCGACCGCCGGGTCGAAGCGGCCGGTCATGGATTGATCCAAGGCTTATCCGGGAAGCGTTGTGCGGCGAATGTCACGGGCACGGGTCAGGATGATGTCTTCGAGCTTCTGGACGGTCGCGGCGGTGACCGGCGCTTCGACCCAGACGCCGTTCTGCATCACCTGGCGGGCCGCGGCGACTCGCAAGGCATCGGCGCGAAGTTCCGCATCGAGAATGCTGACGGTCAGCTTGACCCGCTCGCTTGGCGACTGCGGGTTGGCATACCAGTCGGTGATGATCACCCCGCTATTGGCGTCCGCCTGGAGCAGCGGAGCGAACGAGACGGTGTCCAGCGCCGCCTGCCACAAATAGCCGTTGACGCCGATAGTGGTCATTCTCGACGGCGCGACCTGGGTCGGAAGCGGCTGGTTGCGGGCGCATCCGGAGACCGCCAGGGCAGCGAGGGCCAGCGCGGCGGTAAGCTTGACGGGAGACATCGGCGATCCTCGAGTGAAAATGTTGCGAGCGGGCGTTATAGATGCTGGCTGTAACGCCGCAAGCGGCGCTTCGACAGAGCGTTTGTTGTGGAACTGCAACAGAGTCGTGCCGAATCGATTCCGGTCATGGAACCTTCAGGTTCGCCAGCCTATATGGAATCGCGAACAGGGAGCTGACTCGCGTGAAACTAGGGCGTTTCAATGCAGCGAAACTGACCGTCGCGCTCGGCGCGGTGGGCCTGCTGCTGTCGCCCGCGCTCGCTGCCGGCGATTCGGAAAAGCGCGCTCCGGCGGTTTCGCTCAGCCTCAGCCCCGATTTCGGTTTCACTCCGGCCTCCGCCGATCCGCGGCTTGCGGCGACCTTCTCGGGTCGCGCGCCGTCGCTCGGCGATTTCAAGTTCACTCCGGCGGCGGCCAAGAGCCGGCCTTCGCAGGTCCGGGTTGCAATCCGCGCTCGCGCCACCTCGCCGCAGCAACTGGCTTCGAACAGCTCGGCATCGCCGGTCAGCGCGCTTGCCCCGGTCAGCTACAATCTCGGAGTGGCGGTCGGCTGGCGCCGGTTCGCGGTCTCGGGCGACGTCGGCAAGGTGAGGCCGGCCGGCTCGCCGATCGACGGTCGCGAAAGCGCCACCGTCGGAGTCAGCTATTCGCTGCCGCGCTTTACCGGCCGGGTCGCGGTTTCCGCCGACCGAGCCGAAGGCAAGGCGGCTCCGGCGCTTCGCGATCCCGACAATTATGCGCTCGACGTCGGCGGCTCCTATGCGGTGAGCAAGCGGCTCTCGGTGACCGGCGGCGTGCGCTACAAGATCGAGCGTGACCGGATCACGACGCTGACCGACAACCGCGTCGACAGCCAGGCCGTCTACATCGGCACTGCCTTCAAATTCTGATCCAGGCGTCAATTCCAGCCCAACCCTGAAATCCGAGACGCGCGACGCGCCGGAAGCGACTCGCGTCCATCCCGCCCAGCGCAATCACGGGCGCCTTCGCCAGTCGGATGAGCGTCGCGGCCCGCATCCTCGGCTGCGGCGCCCATCCAGGATGGCTCCGGGGTTCGAACATCGGCGAGAGGAAGATCAGCGGACGGCCAGCCAGGCCGGCGCGCCTTAGCTCGCGGACATCGTGGATTCGGGCCGCTTCGCCGTTCGCTTCGTCGGCGAGGATCAAGCCACGCGTTCCAGCGGTTCGCCTGAGCTTGGCGATCAGCCGGGCCCGCTCCCGGTCTGGCAGCTCGCGGTAGAGAATAAGGACGCCGCTTCCGCGCGGAAGTCTGCGAAGCGCGCGCCATAACGCCTCGCCCAAGCGGCCATCTGCGACCAGCCATTGTCGCGGGATGCTGCTCTGGCGGCGGTTCATCGCGCTTCCTATACCCTGATCTTATGAGCAGCGCCGAACAGCGCCGGCAGGAGATTCTGGACGGCATTGCCGCGGCGGCGAAGGTTGCGCGGAGGAGCCCGGGCGAGATTTCCCTGATCGCGGTCAGCAAGTCCCGCACCGCCGACGAGATTGAGGAGCTGATAGCCGTCGGCCAGCGCGACTTCGGCGAAAGCCGGGTGCAGGAGGCGCTGGAGAAATGGCCGCCGCTGCTGGAGCGCTACCCCGACATTCGGCTCCATTGCATCGGCCGGCTGCAGTCGAACAAGGCCGGCGACGCCGTCGGCCTGTTCGATTCGATCCATTCGCTCGACCGCCGCTCGCTTCTCGATGCCTTGGTCAACGCTGCGGACAAGGCAGGAAAAGCCCCTTCCGTCTGGGTGCAGGTCAATGTCGGCGATGAGCCGCAAAAGGGCGGCTGCTCGATCGGCGAGGTCGGCGAGCTGGTTGGTGCGGTGCGTCAGTCGCCGCTGCCGCTCGCCGGTCTGATGTGCATTCCGCCGCTGGGGCTCGAGCCGTCGCCCTTCTTCGCCTTGCTCACCAAGATTGCGCGCGACAATGCAGTTGAGGGGCTCGGCATGGGCATGTCCGCCGATTACAAAGCGGCGGTCATGCTCGGCTCGACCGCGGTGCGGGTAGGGACGGCGCTATTCGAGTGAGACGCGCAGCCATGCCGGGGCATGGCGAGCATCGAACTAAATGTGCCCGCTCTTCTTGCGCTTGGTGGCTATATAATCGGCATTGTGCGGGTTGGCCGGCATGTGGTGGCCGACTCGCTCGGCGACCCGGATCCCGGCCCTCTCCAGCCCGTCGACCTTGGCCGGATTGTTGGTCAGCAACCGCACTTCGCCGATTCCCAATGCGCGCAGGATCGCTGCCGCATGCGCATAGTCGCGCTCGTCGTCGGCGAAGCCGAGCCGAAGGTTGGCGTCGACCGTGTCGAAACCGCGATCCTGGAGCGCGTAGGCGCGTAGCTTGTTGGCGAGGCCGATTCCGCGCCCTTCCTGCCGGAGGTAAAGCAGGACTCCGCCGCCGGCGGCGCCGATCAGCCGCAGCGCCTCCCTGAGTTGCGGGCCGCAATCGCATTTCAACGACCCGAACACGTCTCCGGTCAGGCACTCGCTGTGCAGCCGGACCAGCGGCGGCGCCCCGCCGAAGGCGCCGACGATCAAGGCGACATGGTCCTGGCCGTCGTCACTGGCGCGGAAGGCGGCGATCTGCGTTTCCGGCATATCCTCGAGCGGCAAGCGGGCGCGGGCAACCAGGCTGACGTCGGCTGACGTCCCGGCCAGCGCTTCCGTCGCCACCGCGACCGCCCCTGGCGCGGCCTCGACGATCCAGAGCGCCGGGAGCAATCCCGCCAGGCGGGCCAACCGAAGCGCCGCTGTGGCGGCAATTAAGTCGGTCAATGCGATCGGGCTCAGCGGCCCCAGCGGCGGCCTATCGGCATCGAGGCCAGGGTCGGCCAACGCTCGCGCCGCCTCCGGGTCGAGCCAGTCGGCGCGCTGGTTCAGCTCCGGCCCGGCGGGATCGGCGGCTGCGCGGCGGTTGGCCCGCGACAGCGCCGCGGGGCGCCAGCTG
>CBIHLI010000085.1:0-6067 GCA_966210575.1 uncultured Sphingomonas sp. | reverse complement strand
TCACCTGGACTATGCGACACCCTCTTCGCTCGACACCTGTCTGAGGAGGTCGCGGGCGGCGGCGAAGTTCATCTCCACCTCCTGCCAGAAGACGTCGAGGAGGGCGGTGATGTGCGGCACGTCGTGCCGTCGGATATCAATCCACTCATCCTTGAGAAGATCGCAGAGCTGCTGCCGGGGCAGCTCGATGCCGTGAATTTATGGCGCGCTTCGAGACGATTCGACGGTCCTTGAACACGGGGTGTCAGGGTAATCGCTTGCACAAGCGAGTACATCAAAGACAAGACATGTTGAGTGTACCGATACTCTCTGCTCTTCGGGCTAGCCGTCTGTTTTGCCCCTGCGGCAGTTAGTAGTCAGCCGGCCAGGACACTGGAGCCTGTGGAAGACGATTACGGCGTTCGTGTGGAAGAGGACGGCACGATCATTATCACGGCGCCCAGCCCGCGTGGTTCGGTGATAGGCAATGTCGATCCCGAGTTTCAGCTCGATACCGAGGACATCAGGGCGCTGGGTGCAAGCGACATAGGCGAGCTCATCGAGGCGCTCACGCCCCAGATCGGAGTCCCGCCCGGCGAAAGTCCGGTCGTGTTGGTCAATGGTCGCCGAATCTCGGGACCAGCCGAGATCGAGCGCTATCCGCGAGAAGCGCTCGAACGAGTCGATATCCTCCCGCCGCAAGTGGCTGGCGCCTACGGCTATCCAGTCGCAAACCGAGTCATCAATTTCGTCCTGCGCGAGAGCTTTGTCGGCGGCAGTGCCCAAATAAGCCAGGGCTTCGCGACCGCTGGAGGCCGTGGGAGTCAGGAAGCCAAGCTCAGCCTGCTCCACGTGGCCGGCGAAACCCGTTCGAGCTTCAGCCTGGATTATCGCCACGACTCCGCATTGTTCGAAAGCGAGCGCGGAATCATTCAAGCCGCTCCGGCATTGCCGTTCGATCTCGACGGAAACGTCGCGGCGACGATTTTCGGAGAGGAGATCGATCCGGAGCTGAGCGCGCTGGCAGGGCGGACTTTGACCGTTGCCGGCGTTCCCGGTTCAGCCTTTGCGGACAGGCCTTCGCTCGCCGATTTTGCGGCAGGAGGTGGCGCCATCAATCACACCGATGTCGGCCGGTTCCGAACCTTGCTTCCCGAGATTCACAGGCTGACCTTCAATGCCAGCCTCAGGCGAACGGTCTTCGGTGATGTCGCCGCCAGCGTGACGGCACGCGCCGTCGCTTCGGATAGTCTCAGCCGGCTTGGACTGCCGACGGCGCGGCTGCTGCTTCAATCGACCAATCCCTTTTCGCCCTTCGACGGCGACGTCTTCCTCTACCGCTATTTCGATACCGGCAGGCCGCTGTCGAGGGAGGCAGCCACGCGTTCGGCGCAACTGGCGGTCTCGCTCAGCGGATCGCTTTCGGGATGGCGCTGGAGCTATAGCGGGTCGCTCGATCACAGCCGGAGCACGACTCTGACCGATGCGGGCGCGGATACCGGCTTGCTGCAGGGCATGCTCGCCGACGGAAATCCGTCGCTCAACCCCTTCGCGCCTTTCGATCCTGCCACGATCTCGTCCATCGCTCGCGTCCGCTCCCGGTCGGTCGCGACATCCGTCACATCTCGGCTCCTGGCGGGAGGAAGCCTGTTTTCGCTTCCCGCCGGTGAAGCGCATGCGAATCTGACGGCCCACTATCGGATGCAAAAGGTTCGAAGCGAAACTGTCTCGGACGCAATCGAGCAGTTTCGCAACAGGACGCGTCACCGAGGCGGTGGGGTCGGAATCCTGAGGCTCCCGATCGCTTCGCGTAGCAGCGAAGTCCTCGCGCCCGTCGGGGATCTCACCGCCTCTCTCAGAGCCGGAGTCGACCTTCAGACGCGATCGGATGCGCTCCTGACGCTCGGCTACGATGTCCGATGGACGCCGCACCGAATTTTGACTCTCTCGGCCTCGATGACAGAATCGGAACAGGCACTGAGCGACGAACAGGTCAGCGGTCCGGTGGTCGAGACTCCCAATGTTCCGGTTTTCGATTTTCGAACCGGCGAGACGGTCGACATCGTCCGGATCGAAGGCGGCAATCCGGCATTGCTCAGCCCCAGCCGGCGCGAACTCAGGCTTGCGGCACTCCTGTCCCTCAGCCGCCAGCCAGCTTTGATCCTTTTTGCTGGCTATGATTCGTCACGCATCAGCGATCCGGTACGCAGCCTCCCCAATCCCTCGCCCGAAGTAGAGGCCGCTTTTCCCGATCGCTATTTGCGAAATGCCGAAGGACGTCTGCTGCGCATCGACAGCCGACCGGTCAATTTCCTGCGATCCGATTCAGCGCAGCTTAGCTGGGGTTTCCGACTGATGATGGCGCTTGGCGCGGCATCGTCCCGAGCCGCTCCGCCACCCCGCTCCCCCGCTCCGGTGCCGGAGCGCAATGCTCAGGCAAGACCGCCCGGGCGGTTATTGGGGCCGCCAGGCAGTGCAGCGGCCGGCAGGCTGATCGTAACCTTCCGGCATGAATACCAGCTCCGGAACGAGGTTCTCATCCGGGAAGGCCTCTCCAGGCTCGATCTTCTCGCTGGATCCTCCGCCGGTGGAACAGGCGAGCCGCGGCATGCTGTGACCTTCACCACCGCGATTTCCGGCAAAGCCTGGAACGTCTCGCTCAACGGGAACTGGAGGAGCTCAACCTCGGTGGGCTCCGGCGCAACCGAGCTGACCTTTTCGGATCTCGCGACAATCAATGTCGAAGCTTCAGTCGAGATCGGTGAGCAGCCGGGAGCAATGGACCGATTTGGCTGGTTACGAGGCACCAGCCTCGGCATCGACATCACCAATCTCTTCAACAGCCGTCAGGACGTGCGAGACGCCCGTGGCGAGACGCCGTTGAATTACCAGCCGGCCTACCGCGACCCGCTGGGTCGGTCGTTCCAGGTCTGGCTGCGCAAGGCGTTCTGAGCAGATGATCCAGAACCGGACGAGGGAATATCAAACCAGCTAGAGAACCCCGTCCCGATCCAGGGCTGAACTAAGCGACGCCCTCCTCGCTCGACATCTGGATGAGCGGATCGCGGGCCGCCGCGAAGTCCATCTCCACCTCCTGCCAGAAGACGTCGAGAAGGCCGGCAAGCTCGCTGATGTGGGGCACGTCGTGCCGCCGCACGAGCCGATATTTCTCGGTCAGGAGCGAGACCTCGGCGAGGATGAGCCGGGTCAGTTCGCCATGCGTGTCGAGCGAAGGGATGGCTTCATAGGCCTCGATCGCCTGGGCTCGGAGAAGCGCTTCATTATCCCCTATCATCTCACCCTCCCAAGGGTTGAAGGAAAAGGCCGGTCGGCTCCTTCGGGTCCGCCGTGAACAGCCAGGCGGCGCCGCCAATGGCAGCGATCAGGAAAAGCACGATCATCATCGCGACGAGATGGGTTCTCCAGTCGCGACGGCTCTCCTGCGGCGACTCCAGCATCCAGGAGTCGGACCTGGGATGGCCGGATCCAGGGCCGCTGCTTTCGATCGAAATATGGGGATCCGGCGGCAGTTCGGCTTGAGTCGGCGCCGGAGTCTCGACACTGGGCTCCGCCCGCAAGCGGCGAAACTCTCGCCGGCTGATGCCGCCGACCAGGGCGAGCTTTTCGCGGGCAAGCGCCGCGCGCTGCGCCTCCAGCTCGCTTTGGAGAAGATCGATCTCGCTGTCCGAACGGGGAATCTGATCGACGAGGTCGCGAATCTCATCGTCGAGAGAGACGAGATCGTCCATGGTCTCGAGGACGAGCCGTCGGTCTCGGCGCTCCATCGCCACGTGAAGCCTGGCCATCTTGAGCGCGCTCGCCCGGACGAGGGTCAGGCCGCGCGCCAGCTCGTCGCCGCCGATCGGGCGGTCCGGGCGAAGCGGCCAGGCCGTCGTCCCGCCATTTGCCATTGTTCCTGCTCCCTCCGCAGCCGTTCGGCCTTTTGCGTGCAGTGCAAGAATGACGGTCGAGGCGCTGCGCGCAATCGCCGCTGCCCCGGAACTGGCCAGTCCGTTCCGCCCCCGCGACGAGCGACGTCATGATGCCGAAGACGTCTCCGCTCGATCGTCACTTTCATCCCGATCATGCGCAAGGAGCGCCGCAACGAAGGCGACCGTGAACATCAGGTGGATGACGAGGAAGACCGCGGCGATCTCCCGCGCTTCGCCGCTCACCACGCCCCAGATGTCATTGGCGGCGACGGAAGCGAAGCCGATGATGTTGGCGATCAGGACCGCTCTCAATGTCGTCGAAGGCTCGGCGTTGCGCGACAGCCAGTTGAGCGCCGCGATACCGAGAAAAGGTCCGCCCAGAAGGCGAAGCAAGGCGAGCAGCTCGGGCGGAGAGTCGTTCGGGACTGCGCCGACGCCGAACTGGAGCGGGAAGGCCATCAGCGCTAGCCCCAAAGCGGCGAGGTAAACGGCCGAGACGGTGAGCGTTGCTTTGCGCATTGATCGGACCTCCAGACGGAACTCGCGGAGCATCTGCCGTCCATTCATGCCTATCGATCGGCGGGGCGTGAAGCTGGAAACATTCAGATTGCGGGCAATGTCGTGCATTCCCCGCCGGAAAGCGGCAAAGGCGTCGCGACGAGGAGTCGAAGCGCTGCTCGCGCCGCCATTGTCATGAACCACGCCGCTCCGAGCTATTTTGATGAATGGGCGGAGAGGGGCTGAACGGCAACGGAGATTCAGATGGACGCGTCCTGGCCGGAAATCCCTTATCCCGAATGGGCGGAGACCTGCGCCGCGCTCCATCTTTATTCCCAGATCGTCGGCAAGTATCGGCTGGCCCTAACGCCTTGGGTCAATCATTCCTGGCATGCGACGCTCTACGTCGACGCGACGGGGCTCACCACCGGGCCGGTCACGGACGGCGACCAGGCGATCGAGGTGCGCTTCGATCTGAAGGCGCACAGGCTCGTCGCGCTCAACTCACGAGGAGAAATGGACGGGTTCGCGCTGAGGCCGGGCACGGTCGCCGACTTCCACGACCGTTTCCGGCGCCTGATCGCCGGCCTCGGCGGAACCGCGCGGTTCAACGACCGGCCGAACGAGGTGAGCGATCCCGTCCCCTTCCCGGACGACCACCGTCCCCGGCCTTATGATCGGGACCGTGTCGAGCGCTTCCATCGGGCGCTCGTCACCGTGGATTCGGTCTTCAGGAGGTTCAGGACGGGCTTCCTCGGCAAGGTCAGCCCCGTCCACCTCTTCTGGGGCAGCTTCGACCTGGCCGTCACCCGCTTCTCCGGACGCAAGGCGCCGCCGCATCCGGGCGGCATCCCCAACCTTCCCGACGAGGTCACCCGAGAGGCTTACAGCCACGAAGTGTCGTCCGCCGGATTCTGGCCGGGAGGCGGCGGCCCGATCGACTATCCCGCCTTCTATTCCTATGCCTATCCGCCTCCGCCCGGCTTCGCGGACGCAGGGATCGAACCGGGCGCCAGCTTCTTCAGCAAGGATCTCGGCGAGTTCATCCTGCCTTATGAGGCGGTGCGCTCTTCCCCGGCCCCGGAAGAAGTGCTGATGCGGTTTCTTCAAAGCAGTTATGAGGCGGCAGCGACCTTCGGAAACTGGGATCGATCGAAGCTGGAATGCCCGATTGGGGTGGCGGGCAAGCCTCGCATCGTGCCGGCGCCGGCTGCGGCGGCGGCAGACTAGTGGCGGAGCGGAACTCCTCCAGCTGATCGATCAGGCGTCTTATTACCGATAACGTCGTCCCTGCTGCGCCAGACGCATCTCGCGACGGGTCACCCGACCGTCACGATTGAGATCGTAGGGGCTGTACTGCTGATAGCCGTAATAATGGTCGCCATAACCCTGGTCGATCTGGGCCTGACGGTTCTCCCTGGCGTCGACTCGGCCGTCGCGGTTGAAATCGTAGGGGTTGTACTCGTCGTAGGACCGGTCGATCTGGGCCTGGCGGTTCTCCCTGGCGTCGACGCGGCCGTCACGGTTGAAATCATAGGGGCTGTACTCGCCATATCCGCCATGACGGCCATAACCGCCGCGGCTGCCGCGGGCCCGGTCGATCTGGGCCTGGCGATTCTCCCTGGAATCGACTCGGCCGTCACGGTTGAAATCATAGG
>CBIHLI010000084.1:0-6081 GCA_966210575.1 uncultured Sphingomonas sp. | reverse complement strand
CAGCGGGACTGTGCGCCAGTTTGCTCCGCTGGTCGAGGCGGCAACGACGACCACGGGAGAATCAGATGCGCCGCTTCCGTCGTCGGGCAACTCCACAATCGCCACTGTCGTCGGCGTCGGGACCACGCCGGCCGACGGCAAGACTCGCCCAGGGTCGGCCGGGACTGAATCGATCGTGGAATAGATCGGCCGAAGCTCAACCAGGACCGCAAGCGAATCGATCGTCACCCGCTCGGCTTTCCACGGCCGAGACTCACCGGCTGCGCGCACCCGGCTGCCGGGCCGCAGCGACAAATAACCGGGGGGCAAACGCAAAGTCAGCTTGTCACGCTCGGCCCAGCGTCTCGCCAGAACTGTCTCGGCGACCGCCTTCGCGGCCGGCGCTTCCATCACCGCCGCAAGATCGATCGTGTCGCCGCCGGCGGCCACGGCCTCGATTGACGCGCGCGCCAGGCCGGTCTGGTATTCGCGCGCCGGGTCATAATAGCTCAGCGACAACGCCGCCGGCAGGCTTCGTGCCGACAGCTGTGACCGCTCGGTCCTCGGTTTCGGATCCGGCCCCGCGCCGCAACCAAGCTCTTCCTCGCGCGGCTCGACCAGGTCCGACGTCGGCGACTTCAGCACGCTTCCATTGTCCGACAGATCGATGCCGAGCATTTCGACGACAGGTTCGACCGCGGCGGCGATCGTCGAGCCGTATGCCGCATATCCTTGAAGCGTGCCGGGAATCGAGCAGTCGATCGCCCCGCCGCTGACATCCGCGAGCATCCCGGCCAGCGGCACTGCGGCCGCATCGGCAATGACTTCGAACGTTAGGAACGGGATCCTGTTTCCGAACTCGGCGAGCTGCAAATGCTCGAAAACCGCCAGGGCGATACCGCGATATGCGGGCGCGCCGTCGATTCCCTCGATGGTGGCGATCAGCGGATCGATCGGCTGGTCTTCCGATCCATCGTAGAATCGGAAGACGGTGCTGACCGTGAACTCGCCTTCGGCGGTGCGGATCAGCTTGCCGTCCGCCCAGATCCGGCGGATGTCGGTTATATTGCGCGACGACAGCGCCACCGCGAAGCTTGCGGAATAGCTATAGGTGATCGCGTCGGGCTGACCCTTGGCGCCCTGGGTCTGGGCATCTTCCTGCAGATCAGTCGACCAGACGATGCTCCCGGCGACGCGCATCGTCCCGAACAGTCGGGCGATTGGCGTCCCATAGCTCGACGTCTGGACCGAAAGGTCGCCAAGCCGCGGCCCTTCGCGTGGCCCGGGACCGAATACTTGCTGGTCGATGCTTTGTCCCAGAAGCCCGCCGATGGCGCCGCCGACCGGTCCGCCGAGAATCGTCCCGACGGTGCTCAATACCAAAGTCGCCATCGCCTAGCCCGATCTGCGCTTGGGGGTCCGGCGTCGGAACACGGCGACGATTGGCCAGCCCGGGTTACCCGGCGTCTCGACAATTTTGCGAAGGCGAGCGTCGGCGTGGACGAAGCTGCCGCCGCACTCGATCGCGAGATGCATCTGGTCGGCGGCGACGGCGCAAAGCATGACGTCTCCGCCGCGCATCGCGCCTGCGCTGATGCGCCGGAAATGGCGGCGCAGTTCCGCTTTCAGCTCGCCGCCATGCGGTCCGCGAAGCCGGTAATCGCGGCGGATTCCGTCGCCCGGGAGAGTGAACGCGCTCACTATCAGGCCAACGCAATCAAGGCCCATGACCGGGTCACGGCCTTGCGGCCGAAACCGCGTCCCGACCAGCGCGCGGGCGCGCCGGACGATTGTCTCGCTCGACTTCGTCATGCGCCGGGATACCTGGTCAACAGGTCGTTACCGGGAAGGTGGGGCTCGCCGCGAAAATTGGCGCCGTTCTGAAATCGCGTGACGCAGGTTTCGAATCTCTTGTCGCAGCCTTCGCGCAGCTGCACTGTCGTGCCCGCTTCGACCAAGGTTCGTGGCCGATCGCGAAGCGCTATCTCGTTTCCGTTGACCGCGAGCACCACACTCGCAACGCCGCAATTTTCACCGCCCAGGTAGCGCAGCCGACCGAACAGGAATCGGTCGTCGACGGCGCGGTCGAGCGTCAGCACATTGTCTTCGCTCATCGTGACAATTGCCCGCATGCTTCGGCCGGCAAGGTCGACCTGGCATTGCTTGTCGCCGAACGCCGCGCGGCATTCCGGGGAGGTGCTCGGACAGGCCGGTCCGCTGAGGCGCGACGCCGCTCCGCGAAGCTCGGCCGAGAAGCCGTCGCCGTCGACCGACACTTCCCCAAGCTCACCGCCCAGCAATGGGATCGGCGTTCGGTCCGGATCGGTCCAGTCGACTGCGAAGAGGTCGATTCTCGATCCGTTCCAGCGTCCCAGTTTAAGATCGGCTTCGCTCAGGCCGTCGGCGCTCAACGCCCCGGCCACTTCGCCTGAATCCGGTTCCATCCCCAGCCTCTGGCGGATCGCCGCCGGGGTCATGCCAGGAGCCGCCCGGTAAACAATTCCGTCATGCACGACATCGCGGTCGCTGCTCGTCAGCCCGATGCCGCCACCGTCCGGTCGCTGCAGTCGCCAGCAAAAAGCAAGGGCGGTCAAGGGCCCGGTCGCGATCGACACCGTCACCCTTCCCGGATCTCGATCAGCGGGACGCTCGGCGCTTCACCGGCAAGAAACGTCGTCCGATTGATCTCAATACGGTCGTCGGCAAACCTCACCGGGACATCGAACAGGAATCCTGCGGTGACGATCGCGCCGGAATCGGGCGGCGCTGCAAACACGATCTCCCCATATTGCTCAAGGGTCCAGCCGCTCGCCTGCTCGACGCCATCGACGGCAATCAGAACGCTTCCCGCGAGCGGGCGCGTAATCCGGCGCTCCTCGCCGCCGGCGTAGCCCTTCTTTAGCGTGAACCGCTCGGCGGACCCGTCGCCAATTGCGATCTGCTGATCGAGAGCGGTGGGCGTTCCGCTCATCCCGTTCGAGCTGAAGTCATACGGATCGCGGAAACGGAAGCCGACGGCGGCGCCGCGCCGTGCCCGAAAGAATTCCAGCAAGGTCTCGACCTCGGCGTCGCCGCGAACACCCGGGCCCGCATCGAAGCGGAGCCGGCCCTGCTGCCAGTTCACATTGCGAAATTCGTTGCCGCTCGCGCTCGTCACGACATTCGTCGAAAAACCAGGAGACACGCTCGCTTCGGCCCCGATTTCAATCGGGAAGCTCACATCGTCGAACACAGTCACAGCTGAATCTCCAAACAAGGTCAGTCCATCGCGTAGGACTTGTGGAAGCGCCCACAGGAAGATCTCGGCAACGCCCCTCGACCTTGCGTCGAGCGCGGCGTCAACAATGTCGCCCCAACTCTGCCGATCGCTCGCCTGGGTGACGAAGCCCGACAAATAATGTTGCTCGTCGCAATTATACCCGAGCCGCTCTTCGATTTCGGCGTAAGCGGCTTCGCGCTGGCTCTTTCGTCCGGCGGTCACCCACTCATAATCCTCGAGCTGAAGCACATCGAACGCAGGCTTCGCCCAGCCCGTTGGCAGGTTCGCTCGCTTGAGCTCAGGAGCCGTCGGATCCAGGGTCGTCGGTAGATAAGCCAGCAATAACGTCGTTACGGTCGGCACCGCCGCCTTCACCGCATCGTGGATCGCCTCCGTCGAGGCGGCGAGCAGGATTCCAGCTTCGTCGAGCAGGTCGATCTGCGCGGCCGACATTGGCGCGCGGACATCTTCGATCGCGACCGGGTCGCCGCCGAAATGCGCAACGGCCGCGTCATCGTAGAGGCATGGTTCGCCGGCGGAGGTCACCCACCACCACGGCTCCCCGATCTGGATTTGCGGCGCCAGGCCGAACTCGACCGAAAGCTGCGTGAGCTCGATCGCGACCCTGCTCAGGAAATCGATCGCGTCCGAGTTCGCCGGCGAAACCAGGGCCGACGGCGGGTCCCAGCCGGTCAGCCCGGGACTTCCGTCGAAGGTCCGCTGCTTCCATGTCTCGGGACAGAACATGTCGAGGATCTCATAGGAGAGCGACCAGATCAGCTGGTATCCGCGTTCCGCCGCGGCGCGCGCGAAGTCGTGGTGCCAGGCCAGCGCAGCGGAGTTCAACCCTCGTTCCGGATCGAGGATCCCCGATCCATTGAGCGCGAAATAATGGCTCATCCCGACGTAATGATTGATCGTGCCGCGGAATCCGAGGCGCTCCACCGTGTCGATCACGCGTTCGGGTGGCAGATTATACATGTCGTCGTAAGCCGTCGCGATGCGCAGTTCGTGTGCGGGGACGACCGCGTCCTTGATCGCAAGGACGCTGTTGGCGCCTTCGCATCTTATATCGCTGACGGTGGCACGGACGGCAGCTGGAACGGCCCGAAGGGTGCCCGATCCTTCGACATAGTCCGGCGGAATGATGCTGAGAAACATCCGGTCGATCGCGGTCGGATCGACTCGGTCGGCGTCGGCCGGAAGCGCATAGCCGCCGTCGAGCGCGTCGAAATCGAGGGTGATCACGGCGTCTTCGCCGCTGCCCGCCGCATAGTTCCACAATCGCACGAACCAGGTCCGCGGGTTGCCGCTCGAATCGCGGCCTTCGATGGTCAGCGTCGGGCCGTTGACCTGGTCGAGCGGCATTGCGCCGGTCGATTGCCAGCGGAACGAGAGGATCGTCTTGGAATAATCGCGCGAGGCTTCCCGAACATGCGCCGGGTGCGCCAGCCTGTCCTCGCTCTCGTAGATCAACCCGACCAGATCGCCTTGACGAAGAAACTCGGCATCGATCGTCGCGCCATGCCCATCTGCTGTCGTCACCAGGCTGGCGATCGTTCCGCGCGGAAAATCGATCGTCCACTGGAGCGGGTCGAAGCGCTTGACGAAGGTCGTGACGATCGGGGCGGCGGCCTGCGTGAACCAATGATTCATCCGCGCTCGCCCCGAAGCGCCGAGCGAACGGCGCGTGCTATCTGCCTGGAGGATTGCCGCAACACCTGTGGCTCGGCGGGAGTCGGAGTCATCACCGAGATCGCCACTCGAACGTCGCGCGACCGCGTTTGCAGGGCGTCGATCCGGCCGCCGCTCGAAGGGACGAACAGTTCCGGCCCGCGCTCGCCGACCATATAGGCGCGGCCGGCGTTCACCGGTCCGCCGGTCGCACGGCCCGGCGAGCCGATCAGCCCGGCGACGAGGCTGCCTAGCCCGTTGAGCAGGCCGCCGCCCAGGCCCCCGCCCTCGCCCGGCTTGAACAGCGCCCGAAGCGACGCCGACGCGATTTCCGACATCGCCGCCAGCGCGACCTTCTTGAGGTCGTCGAAGCCGAGCTTGCCGTTGCCGATCGCCCGCGCCAGTGCCGAGTCGATCATCCGCCCGGCGCGGCCGACTCCCTGGACGAGCGGTCCCTCGAGCTCGCCGCGCATGGTCGACACGTCGCGCGCGAACGCCGCCGTATCGGCACGGACGCTGATCACGAGCCGTTCGATCTCTTCGTCCATCTGTGTTCCTCAATCGTCGGGAAATTGCGCCCGGAGCCGCTCGACCGCCGACCGGTCGATCCGTTCGGACTCTCGTCCGTCCTGCCCAAGCGCACTGGCGAGTTCGGCCGGGGTCGACTCCCAGAACTCGGCCGGCCGCCACCCGAGAAACATCGACGCAAAGCCCGCGAGCTCGACCGCCCGTTCTGCGAAGGTCATCGCCCCTTGAGAATTTGACCAAGCACCAGCCGCAGCGTCGGAGCCACGCCCGCGAGCCCCTGTTCGACGATCGCCTCGCCGATCCGTTCGCGGCTGATCCCGTCCGGCCGGCCGGCGGACAGGTGATCGTGGACATCTACGGGCTGAACGACGAGCGGGGTCAACTCAACGTCGGCCTCTACGACAGCGCTGCCGGCTTCCCGAAGGATCCGAACGCAGCCTTCACGGAGCGTACGGTGCCGATCGACCGCAACGCCGTGCGCCTGGTCTTCGATCGCGTACCCGCCGGCCCGATCGCGGTCGCGGTGCATCACGACGAGAACGCGAACGGCAAGATGGACACCGGCTTGTTCGGCATGCCGACCGAGGGCTATGGCTTCTCGCGCGACGCGAAGGCCAACTTCGGCCCGCCCAGCTTCACGG
>CBIHLI010000083.1:0-6135 GCA_966210575.1 uncultured Sphingomonas sp. | reverse complement strand
GGTCATCACCGAGACCGGCGGCACGGTTAAGTACCAGGATCTGATCGAGAAGCGGACTCTGACCGAGCAGGTCGACGAGTCGACCGGACTCACCCAGCGCGTTGTCACCGACGACACCGGCGGGCGGGCGAAGAAGGACGCGCTTCACCCGCGCCTGACGCTGACCGGCGCCAAGGCCAAGGAAGCCGGCGTCTATCGGCTTCCGGCGGGGGCGATCATCGCGGTCGAGGACGGCCAGTCCGTCGAGGCCGGCGAGGTGCTCGCCCGTCTGCCGCGCGAAGCGGCCCGGACTCGCGACATCACCGGCGGCCTGCCGCGCGTCGCCGAGCTGTTCGAGGCCCGCAAGCCCAAGGAAAATGCGATCATCGCCAAGGTGTCCGGCAAGGTCACCTTCCTTCGCGACTATAAGGCGAAGCGGAAGATCGCGATCGTTCCGGAGGATGGCGGCGAACCTGTCGAGTATCTGGTTCCGAAGTCGAAGCTGATCGAAGTCCAGGAAGGCGATTATGTGAAGCGCGGCGACAATCTCGTCGGCGGTTCACCCGATCCGCACGACATCCTCGAGGTGCTGGGCGTCGAAGCGCTGGCCGAATATCTCGTCAGCGAGATCCAGGAGGTCTACCGGCTCCAGGGCGTCAAGATCAACGACAAGCACATCGAGGTGATCGTTCGCCAGATGCTGCAGAAGGTCGAGATCACCGACGGCGGCGACACCACCTTGCTGGCCGGCGAGCAGGTTGACCGCGAGGAGATGGACGAGGTCAATTCGCGCCTCGAGAAGAAGCAGAAGAAGGCTGAAGGCAAGCCGGTGCTGCTCGGGATCACCAAGGCGTCGCTGCAGACCCGCAGCTTCATCTCGGCGGCCTCGTTCCAGGAAACGACCCGGGTGCTCACCGAAGCTTCGGTGCAGGGCAAGATCGACACGCTCCAGGGACTCAAGGAGAATGTCATCGTCGGACGGCTGATCCCGGCCGGAACCGGCGCCGGCATGAACCGGCTCCGCGTCGCGGCCACGTCTCGCGATGCGGCGCTTCGCGCCCAGCAGCGCAAGCTGCAGGAATCGCTGGTGCTTCCGGATACCGCGGTCGAGGAGCATGCGGCCGAGCTCGCCCAGGGCGAGGAAGCGGCGGGCAAGGTCGCCGACCCGCTCGCCGAAGTGGCGCCGTCAGGCCATGGCCTCGACGCCGACGCGGGCGATTATCTGAAAGACTGATCCGCATCAGTGCGAATCAAAAGCCCCGCCGGTTCGCGCCGGCGGGGCTATTTTTTAGGCGCGGCCGATTACTTGCACTGGCCGGTGTTGATCGCATTCTCGGTGCAGTTGGCGACCGAATTGACGTCGGCGGCGGCGCCGCGGACGGTGTTGCAAGCAGCCAGCATGAGGCTGCCGACGACCGCCGCGGCAACGAGCAAATTCCGAACCATGATCATTCCTCCATTTCGAGTGCGGAATAATCATGGCTGGATGGAGGGCCGTTTGTCCAGCGGCTTGCGCTTGCTCAGCAGTTCTGGCCCTCGAGGACCACATTCTCCGTGCAGTTGGCGACCGAATTGACGTCGCGGGCAGCGCCACGGACGGTGTTGCACGCGGCGGTCGCGATCGCGGCGCCGATAATCAACACGGTGGTGAGCTTCTGAACCATTACTGTTTCTCCTGCCTATATGGCAGAACGAAACGCGGCAGAATCGGATGCGCTCCATTCCGGCTCCGCAATTATCCGCCCGATTATCGGCGAAGCGGCGCTAGACCGCGACGGGCGCCGAGATGTGCGGGTGCGGCTCGTAATTCTCGAAGGCGAAGTCGTCGGGCTCATAGTCGAACAGCGACTGGCCGCGATCCTTGAGCACCAGCTGCGGAAGCGGCTTCGGCTCTCGGCTGAGCTGCAACGCCACCTGCTCCATATGGTTGGAATAGATATGGCAGTCGCCGCCGGTCCAGACGAACGTGCCGGGCTCCAGCCCGCACTCGCGCGCCAGCATGTGGGTGAGCAGCGAGTAGCTGGCGATGTTGAACGGCACGCCCAGGAACATGTCGGCGCTGCGCTGGTAGAGCTGCAGGTTGAGCCGCCCCGCCGCGACCTGGGTCTGGAACAGGCAATGGCACGGTGCCAGCGCCATCTTGTCGATTTCTCCGGGGTTCCAGGCGGTGACGATCTGGCGGCGCGACGACGGGTCGTTCCTGATTAGCTCGACGAGGTTGGCGATCTGGTCGATGTGCCGCCCGTCCGCGCCCTCCCAATCGCGCCACTGCTTGCCGTAGACCGGGCCGAGATCGCCGTTGGCGTCGGCCCATTCGTCCCAGATCCTGACATTGCGGTCCTTGAGCCAGCCGATGTTGGTGTCGCCGCGGAGGAACCACAAAAGCTCGACGATGATCGAGCGCAAATGCAGCTTCTTGGTGGTCAGCAGCGGGAAGCCCTCCTGCAGGTCGAAACGCAGCTGCGCCCCGAAGTGGGTCAGGGTCCCGGTGCCGGTACGGTCCAACTGCGGCACGCCCTGGTTGAGGATCAGCTGCAGCAGGTCGAGATATTGGCGCATCGCCAAACAACCCTAATTGGGGCCGGTAGAAACTCAACCGTTCGGCCGACCTTTCTTGCCGAGCGCGGCAAGCTGCTGGGCCCTGGTGCCGCGCAGCACCTTGACGACTTCGCCTGGGCGCTCGAGCGGCGCCTTCGCCAGCTTCGGTTCGGTGACTTCCTCGGCCTCTCCGCGCGCGAACAAATTGGCATCCGCGCCCCAGGCTTCGAGCGCCGCTTTCTGGCTCGGCGCCGCGACATAAGCGTCGTGGAAGCCGATCGGTGTTCTGAACACCTTCAAAGTGGGTTTGCGCTTTGCCTTTGGCATATCGTCGAAACGCACGACGCCGCCGAGCGGCTCAAGCGCCGAACAGCAGCTTGACGTGATTGCGAAATAGCCGCGTCTGTTTGCCCATCAGGCTGGGATCGCGCAGCGACCGCGACAGGATGATCGCGCCTTCGATGACGGTGGTGAGGCCGTCGGCGAGCGCATCGATATCGACTTCGGTCGCCGGTGGATTGCCGACGATGATCTCTTCGAGCCAGTCGCGAAACCGTTGCCGCATCCGCAAGATGTAGTCGACGTTCATCTGCTTCAGATCGGAATCGAACATCCGCTCCTGATAGGCGACCGAGGCGACCATGCAGCCGGGATGAAGCCCGTCCATGTCGTCCATCATCTGCGCATAGAGATTGAGGAAGATCAGGAAGCTCTGAAGCGGGTCGTCGCTGAGCTCCCTGGCGCGCGTCGCTAGCGTCCCGACGATCGCCTCGTCCTCGGCGAGAAAGCGCTCGAACAGCTGGCGCGCCATGTCGCTCTTGTCGCGAAAATGATAGAAGAAGCCGCTCTTGGTGATTCCGGCCGCTTCGACCAGCTCCTCGACCGACGTTGCGGCAAAGCCCTTCTGGACGATGGACTCATAAGCGATGTCGAGGATGCGCTCGCGGGTCCGCTCGCCTTTCGTCCGAGCCGAAGATTCCAACTGTACCGTGGGTCCAGTTTTCTCGATCAGTCTGTCAACCATGGTTGACCGCCCCCACTGCGGCGTCCGCCAACCTACAGGGATATCGCTCGAATTTACAGCCGCTGCCCAACCGACCGCGTGTCCGCTAGAGTGAGCGCGAGCCCGCGGCTAGTTGCGTTCCACACCGATAATCCGGGGAACGATGATGATTGGCTTGTACCATTATATTGCTCTTGGGCTGTTCGCGGGCTTTGCGCTGCTCGAACTTGTCATTCGCGGCCGGGACTTCCCGCCCGTGACCAACTGGCGTCTCAAGGGCGCCGCCTTCATGCTGCTCTATTTCGCGCTGGCGACCTACGCTCCGCTATTCTGGGACGGGTGGCTCGGCCAACACCGGCTGTTCGCGGCCGACACGTTGCCGTTGTGGGCACAAATCGCCGGCGGCTTCCTCGCGCTCGAACTGGGAATCTACGCCTGGCACCGAACGATGCACAACACGCCGGTCCTTTGGCGGTGGTTCCACCAGATGCACCACAGCGCCGAGCGCGTTGACATCTGGGGTGCGCTCTACTTCCATCCGCTGGACACGCTGGCCTTCACCTTCGTCGGCAGCCTGGCGCTCGTGCTTGGCTTTGGAGTGAGCGCGGAGGCGGCGATCGTCATCAACCTGGTCGCAACCTTTTACGGCCTGTTCCAGCACGCCAACATCAAGACGCCGCACTGGCTCGGCTACATCATCCAGCGCCCGGAAAGCCACTCGTGCCACCACGAACGTGGAGTCCATGCCCGCAACTATTCGGACCTGCCGTTGTGGGACATCGCCTTCGGGACGTTCCACAATCCCAAGGAGTTCACCGGCCAGGTCGGCTTCTATGAAGGCGGCTCCAGGCGTGTCGGCGCGTTGCTTGCCGGCCGGCTGATCGACTGACGAGCGTCAGTAGCCCATCAGCGCCAGCACTTCGCGGCGGCTGCGCTCGTCGGAGCGGAACGTGCCCATCATCCGGCTGGTGGTCATCATCACCCCCGGAGTGTTGACCCCGCGCGCGGTCATGCACGAGTGGCTGGCCTCGATGACCACTGCCACCGCCTTGGGCTCGAGATGCTGCCAGATGCAGTCGGCGACCTGCGCGGTCAGCCGTTCCTGCACTTGCAAGCGGCGGGCGTAGCCGTGCAGCACCCGCGCCAGCTTGCTGATCCCGACCACCTTGTCGCGCGGCAGATAGGCGATCGCCGCCTTGCCGATGATCGGCGCCATGTGATGCTCGCAATGCGACTGGAACGGGATGTCCTTCAAGAGCACGATCTCGTCATAGCCGCCGACTTCGTGGAAGGTTCGGCTCAGGTGGACGGCCGGATCGTCCTGATAGCCGCGCGAATATTCCGCCCAGGCGCGGGCGACCCGCTCGGGAGTCTCGGCGAGGCCTTCACGGTCGGGGTCGTCGCCGGCCCAGCGGATGAGGGTCCGGACAGCGTCCTTGACCTCGTCGGGGACGCCGATTCGAGGCAGCGGCTCGTACAGGTCGCCGTCGTCGGGCGTGTCGCTCATCGTCCGCTTGTCCTTCAAATCTCGTAATCGGGCCAGTTTTCCGGATTATCCGAGCCTGATTTGCGCTGCTGGATATGGTCGTAGATGCGGGTGACGGTGCGTCCGGCGGTCTCGGTGAACCAGCCCGGCACCGCGGCATGGACGATGGCGGCGCAACCCGCGCCGATCAGCTCGGCGCCGATCTTGACCGCGCCGGCCCCATGGCTGGCCCAGGTCATCCCTAGCGATCGTGGATGCTCAACGAACAACCGGTTCACTAGCCCCGGGTTCTCTGTTGCCATATTCGGCTTGTTGGTCGTCGCCATTGCCCTGTTCCTAGCATGGGTGGCGACCCCGACAGGATTCGAACCTGTGGCCCTCAGATTAGGAATCTGATGCTCTATCCTGCTGAGCTACGGGGTCGGCCCAGCGCCTTGGATAGGGATGCGGCGCCGGTTCTTCAATTAACTTGGACAATGGAAGGCCAAGACGATCATCGCGCCACCGGCTCGCCGATCGGACGGCGATGGTCGATCGCGGGCACCCGGCCGCGCACTTCGGCAATCCTGCCGAGGTCGATATCCGCGAACCCCAGGCCCACCTGCTCGCCCATATCGAGCAATATCTCTCCCCACGGGTCGACGAGCAAGGAGTGGCCGTAGGTTTGCCGCCCGTCCTCATGTCGGCCGACCTGGGCGGCGGCGACGACGAACACCCCGGCCTCGATCGCGCGGGCGCGAAGCAGTACCTCCCAATGGGCCTCACCGGTCGGCACGGTGAAGGCGGCGGGGACGGAAATGACCTGCGCTCCGGCCTCGCTCAACCGCTCGAACAAGGCGGGAAAGCGCAGGTCGTAACAAATGGTGAGGCCGAGCTTGCCGACTGGGGTGCCGTCGACCACCACCGCGTCGGTGCCGCCGCGATAAACGGCAGATTCGCGCCAGCTCTCGCCGGTCGGAAGGTCGACGTCGAACAGATGGATCTTGTCGTAGCTGGCGCGGATTTCGCCGTCGGAGTCGATGACGAAGCCGCGGTTGGCGAACTTGCCGTCGTCGGCGGCGACGGCGATCGAGCCGATATGCAGCCAGATCGCATTGCGCCGCGCCGCATCGCGGCAGGCGGCCAGCAC
>CBIHLI010000082.1:0-6174 GCA_966210575.1 uncultured Sphingomonas sp. | reverse complement strand
AGATCGGCCTGTTCGGCGGTGCCGGAGTCGGCAAGACGGTTCTCATCCAGGAGCTGATCAACAACATCGCCAAGGGCCACGGCGGCGTGTCGGTATTCGCCGGCGTCGGTGAGCGCACCCGCGAGGGCAACGACCTCTATCACGAGTTCCTCGAAGCCGGCGTCATCGCCAAGGACAAGGCCGGCAACCCGACCCCCGAAGGGTCGAAGGTGGCGCTGGTATTCGGCCAGATGAACGAGCCGCCGGGAGCCCGCGCCAGGGTCGCCCTCTCCGGCCTCACCCAGGCCGAATATTTCCGCGACGTCGAGGGCCAGGACGTGCTGTTCTTCGTCGACAACATCTTCCGCTTCACCCAGGCCGGATCGGAAGTTTCGGCGTTGCTCGGCCGTATCCCGTCGGCGGTCGGCTATCAGCCGACGCTGGCGACCGACATGGGCCAGCTGCAGGAGCGCATCACCTCGACCAACAAGGGCTCGATCACCTCGGTGCAGGCGATTTACGTGCCCGCCGACGATCTGACCGACCCGGCGCCAGCGACCAGCTTCGCCCACCTAGACGCGACCACGACCCTGTCCCGCGCGATCTCCGAGCTCGGCATTTATCCGGCCGTCGACCCGCTCGACTCGATCAGCCGGGTCCTTACTCCGGCGGTCGTCGGCCAGGAGCATTACGAGACCGCCCGCGCGGTCCAGGAGACTTTGCAGCGCTACAAGAGCCTGCAGGACATCATCGCCATCCTCGGCATGGACGAGCTGTCGGAAGAGGATAAGCTGATCGTCGGCCGCGCCCGCAAGATCCAGCGCTTCCTGAGCCAACCGTTCCACGTCGCCGAGGTGTTCACCGGAATCCCCGGCAAGTTCGTCCAGGTCGAGGACACGGTCCGCTCGTTCAAGGCGGTCGTCAACGGCGAATACGACCACCTTCCGGAGGCCGCTTTCTACATGGTCGGCGGCATCGACGAGGCGGTCGCCAAGGCCGAGAAGATGGCGCACGAGGCCTGATGAGCGACCCGCTCCGCCTCGAGGATTGCGTGAATGACCGCTGCCCCTGGTCGGGTGAGCCGGTCAGCGCGGACTCGCTGACCCGCTATCGCGGTCAGGTGGTCGGTTTCTGCAACACTGGCTGCCGCGACAAGTTCGAAGCGGCGGCGAAGGCGTTCGACCGCGCGATCGAGGACCACAACTGATGGCCGACCTGCATTTCGAGCTGGTAACGCCCGAGCGGCTGGTGATGTCGGAGGACGTCTATATGGTCGTCGTCCCGGGAACCGAGGGCCAATCCGGCATCATGGCCGGGCACGCCCCCTACATGACCGTGCTTCGCGATGGCGAGGAAGTGGCGGTTTACCGCACGGCCGGCGCCAGCCCCGAGCGGATCACGGTCAACGGCGGTTTCGCAGAGGTTGGAGACAAGGGCCTGACCATCCTCGCGGAGAAGGCCGGCGAGTAATCGCGGCAACGCGCTGGAGCGCCTTTAGCTTTTCCTAAAACTTTCGGACTTATTCACCACCTCGGTTTTTCCGCGGCGATGAACGGGGTTCGGAATGAACGCATTCGGTAAGCGAGGCAGCCTGACAGCAGGTCAGCGGCCGTCGTTCGGCGTCGCCAAGCCCATGAAAGGCGGGCCGGGTGCGCCTTCCGCCGCAGAAAGCGAGCAGTTCCCGCCGGTCGAGGAGCTCGAGCAGCCGGCCGAGGGCGCAGCTCCGGATTCGCCTTCGTCGCCGCCAGCCGGCGCGATGGATCGGCTGACCGCCCGCCAGAATGCCAGCGGAGAGGCGGCCAGCAGCAAGCAGGAAGGGTTCGAAGCCTCCGTCCACCGGATCAAGGAGCAGGTGCTTCCTCGCCTGCTCGAGCGCGTCGATCCCGAAGCGGCGGCGACTTTGTCCAAGGACGAGCTCGCCGAGGAGTTCCGGCCGATCATCTCCGAGGTGCTCACCGAGCTCAAGATCAACCTCAACAGGCGCGAGCAATTCGCCCTCGAAAAGGTTCTGGTCGACGAGCTGCTTGGCCTCGGGCCGCTCGAAGAGCTTCTCGCCGACCCCAGTATCAACGACATCATGGTCAACGGTCCCGACCAGTGCTTCGTCGAGCGCAAGGGCAAGCTCGAGCTCGCCCAGATCCAGTTCCGCGACGAGGAGCATCTGTTCCAGATCGCCCAGCGGATCGTCAACAAGGTCGGCCGCCGCGTCGACCAGACGACCCCGCTCGCCGATGCCCGGCTTCAGGACGGCAGCCGCGTCAACGTCATCATCCCGCCGCTGTCGCTTCGCGGCACCGCCATCTCGATCCGCAAATTCTCCGAAAAGCCGATCACCATCGACATGATGCGCGGCTTCGGGTCGATGTCGGAAAAAATGGCGACTTTGCTCAAGATCGCCGGCGCCAGCCGGATGAATGTCGTCATCTCCGGCGGCACCGGCTCGGGCAAGACGACGATGCTTAACGCTTTGTCGAAGATGATCGACCCGGGCGAGCGCGTCATCACCATCGAGGACGCGGCCGAGCTTCGGCTCCAGCAGCCGCACTGGCTGCCGCTGGAAACGCGGCCCGCCAACCTCGAGGGTCAGGGGGCGATCACCATCCGCGACCTTGTCATCAACGCTTTGCGTATGCGCCCCGACCGCATCATCCTCGGCGAGATTCGCGGCAGTGAGTGCTTCGACCTGCTCGCCGCGATGAACACCGGCCACGACGGCTCGATGGCGACGCTTCACTCCAACAGCCCGCGCGAATGCCTGGCGCGTATGGAGAATATGGTGATGATGTCGGACATCAAGATCCCGAAGGAGGCCATCTCCCGCCAGATCGCCGACTCCGTGGACCTCATCGTCCAGGTGAAGCGCCTCCGCGACGGTTCGCGCCGGACGACCAACATCACCGAGGTGATCGGCATGGAAGGCGACGTGATCGTCACCCAGGAGCTGTTCAAGTTCGAATATCTCGACGAGAGCTCGGACGGCCGGATCGTCGGCGAGTTCCGCTCGATGGGCCTTCGCCCCTACACCTTGGACAAGGCGAAGCAGTTCGGCTTCGACCAGCCGTACCTCGAGGCCTGCCTCTAGCTCTGACCGTTTAGACCGGCTCGTTCAGGATCAGCGGCTCATCGGCGCGGACCTCGGCGTCCAGCCAGCTCTGCCGGAGACTTCGCGGCAAGGCCTCGCGGACCTTGTTGACCTGCCCTTCGGAAATGTGCCGCGACAGAACCCCGAACACGCTGCGCACCGCCAGGTCTGGATCGACCGGGCGCGTATCGTTCAGCCATTCGGCGACCTCGGCGACGAACTCCTCCCGGCTGTTGCATTCAGTCGGCACCTTCGACGGCTCGAACTGATCGTAATAAACGCCGCGGACGAGCAACGGCAGCTGCGCGCCGAGGTGCGCGGAGAGCCCGATCGGGAGCCGGTCGCGAAGCTTGTGAAGAACGGTCGAAAGGACCTTCCAGGCGACCTGCTTGTCAGGCCCCAGGTCATTGCAGATCTCATTCAGCCAGATGTGGGTCGTTTCGAGCGTTTTATCGAAGACCTCCAGGCCGCTGGCGCTCATCTCCTCCTCCTCACTTGAGTTGTTCGCAATGCCAACGAAGGCCCAAGAGGTTCGGTTGCACATCCTGACGCTCGCGCCGGTCGCGTGGCCGCCGCTCTGCGCGCTCTAAACTTCTGCTGGGGAAAGGAAAAATGGTGGGCGTGGCAAGGATTGAACTTGCGACCCCTGCGATGTCAACACAGTGCTCTACCACTGAGCTACACGCCCACTCGGGGGGCATTTAGGGGCGGCTTGTCAGGGGCGCAAGCAGGCGCGGAAAACTAAAGGCGGCCGTGCTGGTCCTCGGTCTGGAAGATCCGGTCCACCTCGGCGACGAGATCCTTCAAATGGAACGGCTTCGACAGCATTTTCGCTTCCGGAGCAGTCCGGCCACTCTGCAGCGCGACGGCGGCAAAGCCGGTGATGAACATCACCCGGATTTCGGGGTCGATCGCCGAGGCCTTCTGGGCCAGCTCGATCCCATCCATTTCCGGCATGACGATGTCGGTCAGCAGCAGATCGTAGCGGCCGGCCTCGAGCAGCGGCATCGCCTCGGTCCCGCAGCCGACCGCGTCGACCTCATAGCCGACGCGCTGCAGCGCGCGCTGCAGGAATTCGCGCATCGACGTGTCGTCTTCGGCAAGGAGGATTCGCGCCATTGGCCTTATCATGCGCCGATCAATCAATATTTGCCAGAAGCGATTCAGGCGGTCATGCGTTGCAGCCCTTCAGCCGAAGTCCTAATCTGGGACACGTTTTGCCCGTGGATTCTCTCCTTCCGCCGATTGTTCACCCGCCCCGCGGCGGGCTGCCCGTGCTGCTGTCGGTGCCGCACTCCGGGCGCGACTATCCCGGCTGGCTGGTCGACGGCGCGCGGCGCGGCCGCCGGTCGCTCGAGGCGCTCGAGGACCCGCTGGTCGACCGGCTCGTGTGGCGGGCGCTCGGGCGCGGGACCGGCGCGGTCATCGCCAGGGCGCCGAGGGCGGCGGTCGACTGCAACCGCGCCGAAGACGAGATCGATCCGGCCATGGTCACCGGCACGCGCGGCGCGCGGACCACGCCTCGGGCCCGCGGCGGCCTCGGGATCGTGCCGTCGCGGACCGCGGCGGACGGCCATTTGTGGCGGCAGCCGATCGACCGGGCCGAGCTCGAGCAACGGCTGCAGGCCGCCTACCGCCCTTATCATTCGGCCATCGAGGAGCAGCTGAGGTTGCTTTCCGACCGCTTCGGTTGCGCGATATTGCTCGATTGCCATTCGATGCCGGCGACCAAAAGCGCTCCGGCCGTGGTGTTCGGCGACCGCTTCGGGCGCAGCGCGGCGCCGTGGGTCATGGCGGAAGCCATGGCGGTCGCTGCCGGTCACGGCTTTGATGCCAGCGCCAACGATCCGTTCGCCGGCGGCCACATCCTCGATCGGCATGGTTCGCCGCAGAGCGGAATCCACGCGCTTCAGGTAGAAATCGACCGGCGCGCCTATCTCGATTCCGATTCCCAACCGGGTGCCGGCTTCGGCCGGGTCGCGGCGCTGTTCGAGGCCCTGGCGGAGAGGTTGGGAGCGGCCTTGCTCGATCGCCGCCTCGCCCCGGCGGCCGAATGAAAAACGCCGCCCCGGTTTGCCCGGGGCGGCGCAGTTCAGGGAGGAACGCACCCGCTGGTGCGTCGGCTCAACGATCCCGAGAAGGGGAAACTGGGGACCGCTGCCAGCGCCGAGATGGGGCGCGATCCCGACCGATCAAGTCGTCTTGCCGCAAAAGGCTCACGCTTCGGCGGTCTCGCGCTTCGGCACCGGGATCGGCCCTTTACCCTGCTGGACCTGCCTGGCGAACAGGTCGCGGATCAGCGACAGCGAGAACAGATGCGCGTAAATCAGCGGCAGCAGCCCGCTCTGGTTGAACTTGCGCAGCTCGTCGCCGCGAAGCTCGCGAAGCTTTTCCTCGTCGACCATCCTGAAGCCACGGTAGACGAACGGCTGGGTCGCGCCTTCGGGCTGGATCGCGACTTCGCCATCGATCAACAGGCCGCTCTTCTGCAGGTCATCGACAAATGCGGCGGTACGCAGCCCGGCGGTCTCGAACTGCTCGCAAAATTCGAGGATCGCCTTGGTCGTGGCGCTCGGCTGGCCATCCTTTTCGAACAGCGCTTCGCCATCCTTGAAATCGCCGATCGCGCCGATCGACGGATCGAAGCACAGCGACAGCTCGTCGCTGTCCGGGCGGAGCCGGGCCAGCAGGAACGGGTAACGGCGGATATAGGCCGGGACGTACATGTCACGGTCGACCGCCCGTCCGGTCTCGTCCATGAACGCGTTGACGCCCTCGGAGAGCCCCATCAGCGCCAGCGGCACCGGCTTCTCGCCGATCGCGAAAATGATCGGATAGTGGCGGGCTAGCAGCGGGAATTCGTCGACCGTCACGGGGATCGCATGGGTCTCGCCGATCACCGGCGCCTTCTCGACGACGCGGAGTTTCATCTTGCCGTGGACGTTCGAGCTCAGCGGCTCGAGCGCGGAATAGAGGAGCGGCAGCGTTTGAGTCGGCGCTTCAGTCGCCATTATTGAAGTCTCCTGGGTGCTTGAGGCTTGCGTTCAGCTGGACGCCGCGGCGAAGCCGGAAATTCGGCGCCGCCTTATGCAACCGCCGGGCCTTTCGCAACT
>CBIHLI010000081.1:0-6179 GCA_966210575.1 uncultured Sphingomonas sp. | reverse complement strand
CTGAAGGGGCTCGGCTTTTCCGACGCCCGGCTGGCGCAATTGTCGGTGCGCTCGTCGCACGCCGCCGGCCTGCCGGGGGAATCCGGGGTGCTGCACGACGCGCTCAAGCATATGACCGGCGGTGTCACCGAGGAGGAAGTTCGGGCCCACCGGCTGAAGCTCGGTGTGCGGCCGGTGTTCAAGCGGATCGACAGTTGCGCCGCCGAATTCGATGCGGCGACGCCCTACCTCTATTCGACCTATGAGGCGCCATTGTTTGGAGAGCCGATCGACGAGGCCGAGGTGTCGGACCGGCGCAAGGTGATGATCCTCGGCGGTGGGCCGAACCGGATCGGGCAGGGCATCGAGTTCGATTATTGCTGCTGCCACGCGGCGTTCGCGGCGCGCGAGGCCGGGCTCGAGACGATCATGGTCAATTGCAACCCGGAGACGGTGTCGACCGACCCGGAAACCTCGGACCGGCTGTATTTCGAGCCGCTGACCGCGGAGGACGTGCTCGAGATCGTCGCCCGCGAGAGCGAGCGCGGCGAGCTGATCGGGGTGATCGTCCAGCTCGGCGGCCAGACCCCGCTCAAGCTCGCCGCCGAGCTGCAGCGGGCGGGAGTGCCGATCCTCGGCACCAGCCCCGACAGCATCGACCTTGCCGAGGACCGGGAGCGGTTCGCCAGGCTGGTCGCGAAGCTGGGCTTGAAGCAGCCCGAAAACGGCATCGCCCGGAGCCGCGACGAGGCGCTCAACGTCGCGACACGGATCGGCTATCCGGTGCTTCTGCGCCCGTCCTACGTGCTCGGCGGGCGGGGAATGGAGGTGGTCGACGGGCCCGAGCAGCTCGACCATTATATCGCCACCGCGGTCGCGGTGTCGGGCGCGTCGCCGGTGCTGATCGACCGCTATCTGCGCGACGCCGTCGAAGTCGACGTCGACGCGATCAGCGACGGCGAAGACGTCGTCGTTGCAGGCGTGATGCAGCATATCGAGGAGGCTGGCGTGCACTCCGGCGACAGTGCCTGCGCTCTACCCCCACACAGCCTTCCGGAGACCGTCATCGAGGAGATCGAGCGCCAGACCGCGGCGCTCGCCCGGGCGCTCGACGTCAAGGGGCTGATGAACGTCCAGTTCGCCGTGCAGGGCGAGGATGTCTATCTGATCGAGGTCAATCCTCGCGCCAGCCGCACCGTGCCGTTCGTCGCCAAGGCGATCGGGCGGCCGGTAGCCAAGATCGCGGCGCGGGTGATGACCGGCGAGAAACTGAGCGATTTCGCGCCGATCGACCGGGCGATCCCCTACATCGCCGTCAAGCAGCCGGTGTTCCCGTTCGTCCGCTTCCCGGGCTCCGACCCGGTGCTCGGCCCGGAAATGCGAAGCACCGGCGAAGTGATGGGGATCGACCGCGATTTCGACACCGCTTTCAGCAAGGCGCTGCTGGCAGGCGGGATCCATCTGCCGCAGTCGGGAACGGTCTTCGTTTCGGTCAAGGACGGCGACAAGCAGCATATCGTCCCGGCGGTCGAGGCGATGGTTGAGCTTGGCTTCTCGATCATCGCGACCCAGGGGACCGCCGAGTTCCTCGAGGCTGCCGGGCTTCCGGTCAGCGCGGTCAACAAGGTCGCGCAGGGGCGGCCGCATATCGTCGACCGGATCCGCGACGGCGACGTGCAATTGGTGTTCAACACCACCGAGGGCTGGCAGTCGCTAAAGGACAGCCATTCGATCCGGGCGACGGCGCTGCAGCGCAAGGTGCCCTATTTCACCACCGCCGCTGCAAGCCTGGCGGTCGCCCGCTCGCTCGGCACTCTAAAGGGGCGCGCGCTTGAAGTGCACTCGCTCCAATCCTATTATTCGGCCTCCGTGAACTGATATTCAGCTGACATTCCGCGCCACGAACGATGCCGCAGAGGCGTCGGTGGAGCGGTTTTGAAGGAAGGGCCGACGAAATGGCGACTGCCGAAAAAGTGCCGATGCTGGCCGAAGGGCATCGCAAGCTGTCCGATCAGCTGCGCCTCCTCAAGAACGAGCGGCCGGCGGTTGTCGAATCAATCGAGGCGGCGCGGGCGCACGGCGACCTGTCCGAAAACGCCGAATATCACGCCGCCAAGGAACGCCAGGGCCAGATCGAAGCGTCGATCGCCGACATCGAGGACCAGCTGAGCCGGGCAATGGTGATCGATCCCACGACCCTGTCCGGCAAAAAGGTGGTGTTCGGCGCGACTGTCACCCTGATCGACGAGGACGACAAGAAGGTGAAGTACCAGCTCGTCGGGCAGGTCGAGGCCGATGCCCGCGACGGCCGGATCAGCTTCAACTCGCCGCTCGGCCGGGCGCTGATCGGCCGCGAGGTCGGCGATGAGGTCGAGGTGTCGACGCCGTCGGGTGACCGCTACTACAAGATCAAGAAGGTCGAGTTCATTTGAACGGAACCGCGCGGCCGATGCGGACCGCGACGGCCTGGATCGCGATCGTCACCGCTGGCTGCTGGCTGCTGGCGACGGTCCTCGGGTTGAATGATTCTGCCGCGGTCGTCTTCGGCTTCATCCCCGACCGGTGGAGTGGAATGGTGCTGGACGGCGCGGCTCCCGCATTCCTGACCCCGCTAACGGCGGCGCTGGTCCATGCCGACATCCTCCACCTGATCCTCAACCTCATCATCCTTTTGTGGTGCGGATCGGCGGTCGAGCGCGTGCTCGGCAAAGGGCCGGTGCTGCTGATCTATGTGGTGGCGGCCTATACCGCCGCGGTCGCGCAATGGGCGGTCGATCCCCACGGCCAGGTGCCGATGATCGGCGCCAGCGGCGCGATCGGCGGGATTATCGGCGCCTTCGCCCTGAGCTTCGGCCAGCAGAAGAGGATCGTCGCCTCGCCGAGGCTCAACCGGATGCTCAACGCGCTTTGGCTGCTTGCCGCGTGGATCGCGCTGCAGCTGATGACCGGATACCTGGCCGGGATGCAGGGGGTGCTGTTGGCGACCCCGGCGCACGTCGGCGGGTTCCTGGCGGGGCTGCTGCTGCAGCGGCCGCTGCTGATGTGGCGCTACCGCGGCGCCTGAGTTTCAGATTCCGGCTCGAGCAGCCGGTGCAGGTGGACGATCACATATTTGACTTCGGCGTCGTCAACGGTGCGCTGGGCCTTTCCGCGCCATGCCTCCTCGGCGTCGGCGTAGCTTCCGTAGAGGCCGACCAGGTCGATCGAGTCGAGATCGAAATCGAGCCCGCGCGGGTCCTTGACCCGACCGCCGAACACCAGGTGGAGCTTGCTCATCAGTGCCTTGCGGTCTCGTCGCGCAGCTTGCCGACGGCCGCCTGGGCCGAGGCGCGCGCCGCTTCGCTGGCTTTCTCGGCGACCGCATCGGGGGTCAGCCCAAGCTCGCGAAGCTTGTCCGAGCCGGCCTGGCGGGCGGCGTCGGCGGCTTCGCGCGCGGCGCCTGTCACCCGGTCGGCATAAGGGCCGAGCAGCTGGCGCTCGCGGCGGCTGGTGGGGATCAGAGCGGCGAGCAGGGCGCCGACCGCGATCCCGGCGCCGATCGCGACCAGCGGTGCTTCGCCGATCGTGTCGCCGGCGCGGCGGCCGGCCGCCGAAGCGCCGCCAAGCGCGGAATCATAGGCATCAAGCGCCCGCTGGCGAAGGTCTCGATCCACATTGCGATCGCTGTCACTCATCGACTTTCTCCACTTGTGCTTTAGCGGCTTTGGGCTTCGTTCGACGCGCCTTGGCCGGTTTTGCCTTGGGCTTGGAACTCATCAGCTTGCCGGCGAGGTCCATCAGCGGCTCGCGGGCAATGAACAAGGCGATTGCGGCAACCGCAGTGCTCGCCGCGACCGGGCGCTTGCGCACCGCATCGACCGCGTCCTCGGCGATGTCGGCGCCCTTCGACTTGGCTGCGTCCCAAGCGTCGCGGGCGATGTTGTGCGGCGTCAGCTTGTCCTGCAAGTCCTGCGCGTAATCGACGAGCGCGTCGAAGCTGGCCCAGAATTTGGCGCGCGCCTGCTCGGCGTTGCGGCGCGCTTCGGCAAGCCTCACCGATTCCTCGGTCACAGCGCGTCGCCAAGCTTGCGCATGCCGAGCCAGCCGAGCCCGCCAGCGACCGCGCCGACCAATAGGAAGGTCAGCAATCCCGCGAGAAGGGCGTTCATGACCAGCGCGAGGGCGATGAAGATCGCGACGCTAAGCGCGGTAACAGCGCCGATCGCGGCGAGAACCGCCGCGCCGAACAGAATCGCCGCGATTTTGACCGATCGCGCCTTGTCGGCGGCAATGGCTATGGCGAGGTCGACCTCGGCGCGGGCATAGCTCTTGGCGTCGTCGACCAGCTGGCTCGCCAACTCGCCGAACGAACGCTCAGGCTCGTCCCCCGCCGGCTTCAGGATCAGCTCCGCCGGCGCGACGAGCGCGAACCGCGATCATCGTCGTCATCGTCTCTCGACAGACCCGACTTCACCAGCCGCGCCAGCGCGAAGCCGACGATCGCCGCTCCGGCCAGGGCAACGCCCGGGCTCTTGCGGATGAACTCGCGGGTGTCATCGATCAGCTCGTCGGGATCCTTTGAGGCCAGCCGGTTGGCGGTGTTTTCGAGGGTTTCGGCGGCGCGGCGCGCATAATCGCCATATTCCTCGCCGAGCCGCTCATCGAGGCCGCTGGCGGTGTCGCCGACCAGCTTGCCGACATTGGCCAGCGCCTCGGCCGAGCGCTCGATGCCCTGGCCGACGAAGCCGCGGGCCTTGTCGGCGGCCTGCTCGGAAAGCTTGTCGCTGCCGCTGCGGACCTTCTCCATGATCGCGTTGCCGGTGGAAGCCGATGCTCGGCTACCGCCGCGCGATCCTCGGCTTCGGCCCGCCGAGCTGGTGGTCACGCTGGTGTCGGTTTCCATCGCCCCTTCGATCACCTCATCGGTGCCTTCGGGAAGGTCGCTATTCTCTTGAGCCATCGACAAGTCCTCCTTTCGGACTTCAACCCGGCATCCGCTCGGGCGTTCCGCCGCTTCACCGCGAAAGTTGCGCGGACTATAGGTCGCGCAGCCAGCGGTTTTCATTACGCTTACGTAAGAAGGAATTCCATGACTGCAATCACCGCCATTCGCGGCCGCCAGATTCTCGACAGCCGCGGCAACCCGACGGTCGAGGTCGATGTGGTGCTCGAGGATGGAAGCCTTGGCCGTGCGGCAGTCCCGTCGGGCGCCTCGACCGGCGCCCACGAAGCGGTCGAGCTTCGCGACGGCGATCCGGCTCGGTGGGGCGGGAAGGGCGTCGCCAAGGCGGTCCAAGCGGTTAACGGGCCGATCGCCGAGGCGCTGATCGGCCACGATGCCGAGGACCAGGGCGAGATCGACGCGTCGATGATCGCGCTCGACGGAACCGAGAACAAGAGCCGGCTCGGCGCCAATGCGATCCTCGGGGTCAGCCTCGCCTGCGCCAAGGCGGCTGCGACTGCCACCGGCCAGCCCTTGTACCGCTATCTCGGCGGCGACGCGGCCAATATCCTGCCGGTGCCGATGATGAACATCCTCAACGGCGGCGCCCATGCCGACAATCCCATCGACTTCCAGGAATTCATGGTGATGCCGGTCGGCGCTACCAGCTTTTCGGAAGCGCTGCGTTGTGGCGCCGAGATCTTCCAGGCGCTGAAGTCGGCGCTTCACCAGGCGGGCCTGTCGACCGCGGTCGGCGACGAGGGCGGTTTCGCCCCGAACCTCGGCTCGGCCCGCGAGGCTTTGGACTTCATCATCAGCGCGGTCGAGGCCGCCGGCTACCGCGCCGGCAGCGACGTCGTGCTGGCGCTCGATTGCGCGGCGACCGAATTCTATCGCGACGGGGCCTACCGGATGACGGGCGAAGGGAGGACGTTGAGCTCGGTCGACATGGCCGCCTATCTCGGCGAATTGGCCGACGAATATCCGATCGCCTCGATCGAGGACGGAATGGCCGAGGACGACTGGTCGGGATGGAAGTTCGTCACCGAGCGCCTGGGGTCGCGGCTGCAGCTGGTCGGCGACGATCTGTTCGTCACCAGCGTCCCGCGACTGGCCAAGGGCATCGAGGAAGGCATCGCCAATTCGATCCTGGTCAAGGTCAACCAGATCGGCACCCTGACCGAAACCATCGCCGCCGTCCGGCTGGCGCAGGGCAGCGGATACACGGCGGTGATGTCGCACCGCTCGGGCGAGACCGAGGATTCGACCATCGCCGACC
>CBIHLI010000080.1:0-6256 GCA_966210575.1 uncultured Sphingomonas sp. | reverse complement strand
TTCGCAGGCGAAGCTGACCCGGATGAACGGGTCGAGGCCGTCGCGCTCACCACGGCCGGCGTCGTCGAAATAGGAACGGGCCTCGTCGGCCAGCAGCATCGCCTCCGTGTAAAAGGAGTTGATCAGCCGCGGGGTGATGCGGGCTTCCGAATCGGGGACTTCGCGTGAGTCGTCCATCGCGCTCAACTGCCACTTTCGGGAGCCCGAGAAAACGCACAACATCGTCATTCGGCGCCGTCGGCGGGCTGATGTCCCGAAGCGGGACGGTGAATGACCAGGCATTGTCGCATCGCGGCAGGACGCGCGAGCGGCCGGGTGGGCGGTTGTTACAGCCCCAAGACAAATTGCAAAAAACGTGATTTACTAGTGTCGGTTGTCACTCGTGTTCACGAAAGGAACTGGCACCGATGGACAAGGCACAGGCCGACACTCTCGCATCCAAGCACGCGGCGCTCCACGCGATGATCGACGAAGAGGAGCATCGGCCGCACCCGAACGAAGATCTTCTCCATCAGCTCAAGAAAGAAAAACTGAAGCTCAAGGACGAGCTCGCCGGCCATTACGAGCATTGAGCCCGAGCCGGCCTAGCGCGACGCTTTAGTCGTCGCGTGTCCCATTCGCCTAAAGCGCCCCGCGCTTTAGTCGTCCCGTGACACCTTCTCGATCCTCTCGTGGCGCTCCTGCGCTTCAAGGGTCATCGTTGCGACTGGCCGGGCTTCGAGCCGAGCCAGCGAAATCGGATCGCCGGTCACCTCGCAATAGCCATATTCGCCTTCGTACAGGCGCCGGATGGCGCTATCGATCTTGGCAATGAGCTTGCGCTGCCGGTCGCGGGTCCGAAGCTCGATCCCCCAATCGGTTTCGCTGGACGCGCGGTCGGCAAGGTCGGGCTCGCGAAGCGAATCGACCTGGAGCTGCGCCATCGTCTGCCGCGACTCGTCGATGACCGCTTCTCTCCACTCGCGAAGCTTCTTGAGGAAATAGGCGCGATGGAGGTCGCACATGAACTCGTCTTTGTCGGACGGCCGATAGGATTCCGGAACGATGATCCGATCGAACGGTACCGGCTTTTCATTGTAAAGATCGACTAGAGCAGTCGCCATTTGATACCCCTCCCAGTCTGTCCGCAGGCGCCTTGCCTGAGGGCATCCCCCGCTAGCCCGCCATCGCTGCTGCGACCGGAGCCACCGGTGCAGCCGGAGGCGGATTCAACAAGACTTTCCCGGGGTTTAGCACCGGGCAAGTCGGTAATCCCCGACCGCGCCTATAAATAAGGGCCAAGGCCTTAACAAGCGCTGACACTGGGTCGGTCAATAAATCGCCAAGCTGTTGCCGATATGGCGCATTTTAGGCTCGGCGGTGTCCGTTCGGCACCCATGGTTGCCCGGGTCGGCGGGGCCGTTATGAGGAGCGCGATGCGCATCCTGCTGACCAACGACGATGGCATCAACGCCCGCGGCCTCGATCTGCTCGAGACGATCGCCCAGGGTTTCTCGGACGATGTCTGGGTGGTTGCTCCGACCGAGGAGCAATCCGGCGCCGGTCACTCGCTGACCCTGACCCAGCCGATTCGCCTGCGCCGCCACGACAAGAAGCGATTCTCGGTCACCGGCACCCCGACCGATGCGGTGATGCTGGCCCTTGCGCACGTCATGAAGGACTCGCCGCCCGACCTGATTCTGTCAGGCATCAACCGCGGGGCCAATCTCGGCGAAGACGTGACCTATTCGGGCACCGTGTCGGCGGCGATGGAGGGCGCGCTCGCCGGAGTCCGCTCGATCGCCCTCAGCCAGAGCTACTCGCGTGAGGGCATGGGCGACACTGTCCCTTTCGCGGCCGCCGAGGCCTGGGCGGAGAGGGTGCTTGCGCCGCTAATGGATTTCGAGCCGCCGCCCGGAACCCTGATCAACGTAAATTTTCCGGCGCTGCCGCCCGAGAAGATCAACGGCATTCGCATTTGCCGACAGGGAATCCGCGACTACGGCCGCTTGCGGATCGTCGAGCGGACCGACCCTCGCGGCTACAATTACTATTGGTTCGGGCTCGGCCCGATGGTCCAGACGCCCGGCCACTCGACCGACCTCGAAGCGATCGACGACGCCTATGTCAGCGTCACTCCGCTTCACCTCGACCTCACCCACGACCCGTCGCTCGACTTGCTTCGCGAGCGGTTCGGCTGAGGAGGACGATCGTCAGCGCGAGAGGCGCTGGCGAAGCTCGGACACTTCCCAATAATCGTTGCGGCTGAACGGAAGCAGCGCCTTGACCGCGGCGAAGCTGCTCTTGCCGAGCGCCTGCCGCAGTCCTGCCATCTCGGCGAATGCCGCCCGCACCTCGCCCGAATCAACCTCGGCGTCGCCGGCGGCCTCTTCCATCAGGGTTTCCTCGGCCTGGACGACCAGCCATGCCTGCAATTCCCAATAGCGGCGGATCCGCCCGGCGGCCTCCGGACCGAGGCGACCGGCGAGCGCGGCGATCTTGCGGCCGGCCGCGCCTTCTGGCCAGCGTCCGGCCCGAAGGGCTTCCAGCTGCGACCGGTGGGCTGCGGATTCGGTGGTGAGCCATCGCTGCGCTTCGGCGGTGCCGAAGTGGAAAATCGCCAGGATCGCGATCGGCGCGAAAATCACCGCGCCCATCATCGCCAGCATCGGCTGGTCGGGGAACTGGTTGAACGCCATGTGCAAGCCGACGGCGACCAGATAGCCGGGGACGAACCACAGCAGGTTGAAGCTGAAGTCGCCGGCCGCGGCGCGATTCTCGCGCTCCGCCAGCTCGTGAGCGACGGCGGCGAGAATCGCCAGGGTCGTGCCATGCATCACCGCGGTCCCAAGCCCGCGCACCAGCCAGGTGCCGGCGCCGTAATCAGGGAAGATGGCCAGGTAAAAGACGTTCTCGACCACCGAGAAGCCGGCGCCGACGGCAAAGCCGGCGATCACCGCGTCGACCTTGTAGCCGACGCGGTTGAAGCGAAAGAGCAGGATGATGACGGCGGCCTTGAGCGCCTCCTCGAACCACGGCGCGATGAAGCGGCTGTAATTGGAAAAGCCGATCGGCAGGGTGTCGATCAGCCGGCCGCTGACCGGCCAGGCGGCGAGCGCGGCAATCCCGCCGAGCAGCAGCAGTACCAGGATTTCCTTGAGACTAGTCAGCTTGAAGGCGTCGAGCCAGACGAAGATTGAAAGCAGGATGAGGACTGGCACCAGCGCCAGTCCCCAGTGGGCGATCTCGGTCAGGAACCAGGCCATCTTTACATGATCTTCAGCGAGGCCAGCCACTCGGTCTTGCGATAGTGGCCGTCCTCGAAGCCGGCGGCGGCGCCGACCGAAAAGATCATCGGCAGCCGCATGGCGATCGTGAAGTTGAGGTCAAGCTGACCGCCGACGGTGTAATAGTTGCGGCCGTCGCCGTCCGGAGTCTTGGTCGCCATTGCGCCGGCGAAGAGCGCCGGGCGCAGATGGCTCAGGTAAAAGGCGGCGGTTCCGGCCTCGGCGAAACGGATCGGCGGCAGGTTCACTTCGCCCGTCACCTTGGCGAATTGCCGAGCGGCGATCTCGTCGATCTCGAAACCAGGAAAGCTCTCCAGTTCGCGATACCGTTTCTCCGGCCGGTCATCGACGTAATTGTTGCGGAACGAGCCGAAATAGAATGCGGCGAGCGGGTTCAGCCGCTGGCCGCCGACCATTCCGGCATGGGCATAGATCCAGGCCGAGCTGTTGCTCCACGGCAAGGCCGTGCCGATGTCGATTCCGCCATAGAGGCGCGGGAAAACTCGTCCCTGCGCCTGGTCCGCGGCGGCGACGATCCGACCGGCGATGCCCTTTTCATGATCGACTCCGCCAAGCGCTTTCGTGGTGTTCGTATAGCGCAGCCCGATTTCGGCCGAGCGCAGATTCTTCGGGCTCGGGATATTCTGCGCGCCGGGAAGCTGTTCGAGCCCGAAGAAAGCGGAGGCCGACCCGAAGACGTCGAGCTGGCGCGGCGGATCGTAGATCAGCGGCCGCGTGTAGCTGACGATGAAAGCGTCGCCCTTGCGGCTTCGCAGCACCGGGCCGGCGAGGTCATAGACGTCGGCGAGGTTGTGCCAGTAGCGCAACTTCCAGTTCGGCGTCTGATACTCGACGTCGAGATGGAGGCGCTGCGCTCCCTTAACCTTGAATGGCGAGACCGCGATGCTCGCGCTCAATTGCCGGAATTGCAGCGGGTCCGCGATATGCATGTAATAGCCGAACGCGGGCTGACGGGCGTAGCCCGAGACGATCGGATAATGGGCGTCGAACCGCATCCGCTGCGTCGGACGATAGGTGCCTCGCTCGGTGATCAGCTCGTCGAGCGGGACCTTGGCCGGCGAGCCGACGCCCCATTGCTTGAGCTCGGGATGGGCGTTGACGACGCGCGTCCCGAGCAGCTCGATCGCGGCGAGATCGTCGCGCGCCTGCGGTTGGATCAGCGACGGGTTGAAGCCGTCGCCGGTGTAATCATAGACCAGCAGCGAGCCATCGGGACGAAGCTGCGGCCGGAAGAAGCCGGTCGAGGCGTTGGTCAGGGCCTGATATTCGCCGCTCGCGATGTCAAAGCGGAAGACGTTGGACACGCCGGTGAAATATGCGGTGCCGAGCAGCGCCTTGCCGTCGGGCGTGAAGGCAAAATTCTCCGGTATGGCGGGGCTTAGCGAAAGCGTCGCGACCGGGTTTTCCGCATCTCCCTGCTCGATGTCCGCGCGCTTCCACACCTTGACCGACTGCTTGCCGTCGACGGTTCCGTAGGAGGCCGAAACCAGCTCGCCGTCGGGCGAGACATCGAGATCGAAAAGGATTTCGCCGTAACGGAACGTCTTGACCTGGTTGAAGCTGGTGTAGGGAGCGGGAATCCTGACCAGCGTCACGAACCCGTTCTGGTGGCGGATTCCCCACAGGCTCTTGTCAGCGCGGTTGAACGCAAGGTCGCCGATCCGCGCATCCTTGAGGAGCAGGCGCTTTCGGCCGGTGTCGACGTCGATCGCCATCAGCTCGCGAAAGGCGTAATTCTGATTGGTGTAGAAAGCGGTCCGGCTGTCGGGATCGAAGGCGACGCTGGTCACCTTGTACAGCATCATCCCGTCGAGATCGGTGAGCGGAGTCAGCTTGCCCGTCGCCATGTCCATTCGCCCAAGGAAACCGATCCGGCCGGGGTAGCGGAAGGCGGCGATCAGGCTGTTGGTCTTCTCGTCGACGAAGCCGCGCGACATCGATCCCAGCCCGCGTGGGCTGAGGTGGCGAACCTCGGTCAGCGGATAGCGTCCGATCGCGTCGAGGTTGGCCTTCTGGAAGCCGTGTTCGAAGGCGACCCACTCATCCCACGCGGTGTCGAGCGGCTTGCCGAAGACATGCTTGAACTGACTGGCGTAAAACGCCTTCGAATCCTCCGATCGGCGAAGCCATTCGACCGTGCGTTCGGGGCCGTAGGTCAAGGCGAGATACGAAAAGAATCGGGTGCCGTAGAGATAGGAATTGGCACCGACCATGAAGTCGGACGAGGTGCCTTCGCTCTCGAGGCCAAGCGGCGAATAGATGCGGGTGCCATCCCGGACTTTCGCCCGGAAGACCATTTCGTCGAAGGCGCCCTGCGCCCGGCCGAGGCCGCCGGCCATCCAGGTTTCGAAGAAGACCGCGCTGCCTTCCATGTACCAGCGCGGAGTCAGGTTCCGCGGGCTGGTCAGGAAATTGTAGAGGATCGATTCTGGATGCTTCTGCAAGGGCATCGGCTTGCCGCCGAGAAACCTGCGCCAGAACGCGTCCCGCTTGTTCCAGACATCGATCGCGGCAACGTGGGCGAGCTCGTGGTTGGTCAGGGTGAAGAAGCGCTCGCCGGGCGAAAAAGTCTCCATCGACAGCGACAGCGGCGCAACGTCGAGCAGCACCATGTTGCTTGGGGATCCGAGCGCGGCGGCATTGCCATAGTCGGAGAAGTCCTTGAGCAGCATCGTGGTCCGGTCCCACGGCTCCCACTGGAATTGCTTCTTGTGGAAGGCCAGCGAGTTTTCGAACGCGCGCGCGACATAAGGTGTCAGGTACGTCTGCAGCGGGTCGATATAGAGCAGCGACAGGTTCGCCGTTTCCAGCGTCGAAAGATGAAAGCCCGAAGCGTCCGGCGGCACATGTTCCGGGCCCTGTTGCTCCGGTTCGACAGGAGGAGGATCCTGCGGCGAGGGCGGCACCGCGTCGGGATCTTCGACGCTCGTAGTCGTGTCCGCGGGCGGCGGCGGGGGAGGCTGCTTGGC
>CBIHLI010000079.1:0-6294 GCA_966210575.1 uncultured Sphingomonas sp. | reverse complement strand
TCGTGTTCGACGTCGCCGGAGTCGAAGATTTCGGCGACCTGACGCTGACGGCTTCGGGATCGCACGACACGCTGATCACCTGGGGAACCGGCGACTCGCTGCTCCTGGAAGGCGTCAAGCCGAACCAGCTCGACGCCTCGGCATTCGATTTCGGCGCGTTGGCGGCGACCGCTGCGGCGGACCCCGGCCTGTTCGGCTGAGCCAATATATCTGAACGGTGGCAGACGACCGCATTCAGCGGCGATGCACCGACTCGGGCGTAATTCTTCGGCACCCTCGGCTCGTTTTTCCTAACGAATCGAGCAGTTTCGAAGGAGAGTGGCCATGAAGGCTGTGAGTAAGATTGCCATTGGCGCGGTCGGTGTTGCCGCGCTCGTCGGCGCCGCGGCCCCGGCCGCTGCGCAATATTATCCGGGCAACCCCTATGGGTATAACCAGCCCGGCAACGTGATCGGCCAGGTCCTCGGCCAGGTGCTGAATCCCTACGGCGGCCAGCAATATGGCGGCCAGTACGGTTACCAGCAGAACGCGGTCCAGCAGTGCACCGCCGCGGTCCAGCACCGGCTGTCGCGGCAGTATAGCGCCGGCTACGGCGGCTATGGCCAATATGGCGGCGGCCAGTACGGCAGCCCCTATGGCTACAACACTGCCCCCAACAGCGCGCGAGTCCTCGCAGTCACCAGGGTCGAGCAGCGGTCGCGATCGACTCTGCGGGTCCGCGGAGTCGCCACCAGCGGCATGGGCGGCGGATATGGCGGTTATCCGTACGGCGGCCACAGCGGCGGGCCTGGCGGATACGGCAATCCCTATGGCGGCTACGGCAGCTATGGCGGCGCCCAGGGCGACCTGACCTTCCGCTGCGACGTCGACTATCGCGGCTATGTCCGCGACGTGGACATCGACCGCCGCCGCTAGGCGACGGTTCGACTGAACAAGGGGGCGCCGGGGCTCGAACGAGCTCCGGCGCCTTTCATTTGCTAGGCGCCGACCGTCAGAGCTTTGGCAAAATCCTCGAGCTGGCCGGCGACCGTGCCCCAGCCCTCGTTGAAGCCCATCTGCGCATGGGTATCGCGGTCCTTGGCGTCCTTGTGCAGCGCCACCGCTTTGTACGCCGTCTTTCCCTCGCCGGCGTCGGCAAAGGTGACGATCGCGGTCATCGGGAAGCTCTCGCAGCCCTCGCCCATCTCGGCCGGCCGGAAGCCGGGGCCGAGCGCGCTGGTCCAAGCCAGCTTCTCGCCCTCGACCACCTCGAGCACGCAGCCGGCATTGCCATGGCCGGTGTCGAAGCCGTCCGGACCGACCATGCGGATCCGGAAGATTCCGCCGGGCTTGAGATCGAGCTCGCACTCGGTGATCTCATAAGGCCTGGGCGCGAACCACTTCTTCAAATGCTCGGGGTCGGTGTAGGCCTTCCACACCAGGTCGCGCGGCGCGTCGAGGGTGCGTTCCAGCACCAGGTCGAAATCTTCAGCCATCAGTCTTCCTCTTGTTGAAGCGTGAGAAGATAGTCTTCGAAGCGGTCCAGATGCGCTTCCCATTCCCTGCGCCGGCGAGTGAGCCATGTTTCGACGGCGCCGAGCGTTTCGGGGCGCACCCGGACGGTTCGGATCCGGCCCCGCTTTTCGGACGCCACCAGGCCGCTCGCCTCGAGCGCCTTGAGGTGCTGGAGCACAGCGGGAAGGCTGATCGGAAGCGGCGCGGCCAGCTCACTGACCGACGCCGGGCCCTCGGACAGGCGCACCAGCATCCCGCGGCGAATCGGATCGGCAAGCGCGGCGAAGGCGCGGTCCAGCTCGAGCGTATCGTTAAGCATGTGCTTAAGTATCTATTAGAGCTCATCGAGTCAAGACAGTTAAGTCAGCGCCTAACTATCTGGCACTTGCGCATCGCTGCCGAAGCTTGTCGAGCTTCGCCCTGGATTCGCCGATGAAGTTGCGGGTGTGGTCGACCGACTTGTCGAGATGGTCGGCATCGACCGTGCTGAACTCCCCAGCGGCTCGGGCGGGAGTGATCAGCTTGGCGGAGCGCTCGGTCTGTTCCTCGAGCTCGTCAAGATTGGCGGCGAGGGTATCGAGCGCGGCCTGGTCGCACTTCTTCTCGGCGGCTTTGAAACCGGCGTCGACCTGGAACACCCACTCATCGAGGCGGTCGGGCACGGCTAGCCAAGACAAATCCTGTAGCTTTGGCTGGTTGGCAACCCCGGTCGGTTTGGCTGGCGGCGGCTTGCACGTGCTGTCCTGGCCGACGTCATCGAGGACGCTCTCGGGCGGCGGGGCGCCGCGCGGTTGCGCCATTGGCTTGTCGTGGAGCGCCTTCTCCTTGCCACTCGGCGGCAGCGGAGCTTCGCGCGCCCGCGAGTCGCCGACATCGTCGAGGATGCTCTCGGGCGGCGGCGAATTCTCGCCGACATCGTCGAGGATGCTTTCGGGCGGCGGCTTGGGGGTGCTGCCGGGCTGCGCCGGCGGCGTGTCGCCCCAGCGAATCCTGACATCATAGGCCGCCATGCGCGCGGGGGAGCAGGGGCCAGGAGCGGCTTTTTGCGGCTGTGGAACGCCCGAGGGATGCAGGATCCCGCCGCCAGTGGTCGGCGGCAGCGGCGCCTCCTTCTCGCGTTCGGCCAGGACCATCTTGCCGTCCTTGTTGCCGGGCGGCGAGTAGCGGCAGATCAGCCAATCGAACTGGCCGCCACGATGGATCGCGCAGCCGAGGTTGGTCGTGGTCGGCCAGACCATCTGGGTCCAATGGCCGACGTCCGCCCAGTTGCCCGTCTTGCTGACGTTGGGGAAAGCGCCGTTTAGGAAGTACCGCTGCTCCGCAACCCAAACGCCGACCATCGCGTCGGCCGACGTGCCCGGGAGCGCCTGCAGCAGATTCTCGCGCGAGGTTTCGCGCCCGACCCGCGACGAGTGGACCGGCCGCCCATATTGCGCCAGCTCCGGCCCGTAGGACGCCGCCTGGTCGGCGAGATGCTGATCCCATACCAGCGGCCTTGAACCGACCTGTCCCCGAGCCTTGTTATGCGCCTTGTAGATCTTGATCATGTTGAGATCGCTGGGCTGGACGCAGTTCGGCCCGCTTGCTGGCGCGCGGCCCTGGCTGCCTTGCGCCGGCCTGGTCACGGTCGGAATGGTGCGTGCCGGGCAGGTGCGAATAAGGTCCTCGACGCTGCGGCTGGTCGGCAGATTCTCCAGCTGCTCCCGGGAAACGTTGGTCACCGGAGTCGGCGACGTTCGGTCAACGACCGGTGCGGCGAGCGACCCCGCCGACACGCCAGCGAGCAGTGCGATCGCCCCTCGATTCAGCATCATAGCACGTCCCTCGACCCGCCGGATCGGCGCCATCAATACCAGAAGCGAAGCGACAATGCCGCCTGAATCTGGCCAGGCACGCCCGGCGCCGCCCCGCAATTACCGAAGGAACTGGCCCGGCGATGGTGCATTTCAGGCAGGCAAGCGCTAGGGCAGCTGCCGGGCCAATAACGATCACCACACGGAAGGAAATGCTCATGCCAGTTGGCACTGTTAAATTCTTCAATAAAGACAAGGGCTACGGCTTCATTCAGCCGGAAGGCGGAGGCAATGACGCATTCGTCCACATCAGCGCCGTCGAACGCGCCGGAATGGACACGCTGAGCGAAGGCCAGCGCGTCAATTACGAAATCGAGCAGGACCAGCGGGGCCGCTCGAGCGCGGTCAACTTGCAGTCCGCCTGAGGCGCCAACCGCCTGATCCGGGCGGCGAGCTACTGATCATCGCCCGCGCCTGTTAGGATCCGCCGAACTTCCGTTTGGGGCGAAGGCGTGGGCGCGAGTCGAAGACAGGTGTTGCGAGGGCTCGCGGCGACGGTGGCGGGTGCGTCTTCGCCGCTGTTTGGGGCCGCAGTCCTAAGCCCATCGGCGGTCCGAGCGCCGGGCGAGTTCGAGCCGCAGGACTATATATGGCTGGCGTGGGTCGAGCGCGGCTTCTTCGGGTCCGCTCCGTTCAGCTCGGTCGCGCTCGATGTAATGAAGACGATCACGCCGCATGTGCGGGTGCGGCTGCTCCATTCGGGGCAATTGCCGCGGCCGACCGGGCGCTGGGAGCCGCCGCTGCTCAGCCGGCAAGAGTCGGAAGCCCGCCTTCGTCCCATGCTGGCGTCGGCCGGCGTCGATCTCGACCGGGTCGAGCTCGTCTATAATCAGCGGGTCTACGCCTCGATCCAGGATCCTGGCCCGTTTTTCCTTAGGACTTCAAGCGGCGGACTGGCCCTCGCAGACTATCACTTCAAGCATCCCGATCCGCGGGCCGAGGCGATCGATCGCACCATCGCCGCGGAGCTTGGGCTGCAGACCATTCGCTCCGAGCTGGTCAGCGAAGGCGGCGGCCGCCAGTCGAACGGCCGCGGTACGCTGCTGCTGGTGCGAGCGGTCGAGCAGGCGCGCAATCCCGGCTGGTCGATCGCCGACATCGAGCGCGAGCATCTTCGAATGCACGGCGCCAGCAAGGTCGTGTGGCTGGAGCAGGGGCCTGCCGAAGAGGAGTGGGGAAAGCTTGCCGACGGCCGCTGGGGAATCGGCACCGGCGGCCACGTCGACGTCTTCGCCCGCTTTGCCGATGCGTCGACCGTGCTGCTGGCCGAGGTCAGCCCGGCGCAACGCCGGCAATATCCGATCCTGGCGCAGACCCACGCGCGGATGGAACGCAATCATGCGCTGCTGCGCGCCGCGACGGACCAGGACGGCAAGCCGTTCCGGATTCTGCGCGTGCCGGTCCCCGACCCGCTAACCGCGAGCGTGCAATATGACGATCTGTCGCCCGAGGAGCGATCGTGGTTCGAAGGGTCGCGGCCTGGCGAGCGGATCGAATATTACCTCCCCGCCGGATACCTCAACTTCATCATCGCCAACGGCGTGGTGGTGACCGCCAGGCTCCACGAGCCTGGGCGGCCGGAACGTTTCCGCCATAGCGATCGCGACGCCAGGCGGGCGCTTCAGCGCGCCTTTCCCGGAAGGGAAATCGCGCAGGTCGGAGTGACTCCGCTGCTCCACGACGGCGCCGGCTTGCACTGCCATTCGCGCAACCAGCCCGCCGCCTGAACCGCGATCTACTGAGCGACGACTCCGCGCGGTTGCGGCGCCGGCGGACAGGCGCCGGGGCCCGGACGAAGCTCGGCCGACCGCAACTTCGCTTCGAGGTCGTCGATTTGTTTCTGGACGTCGTCCGGCTTGACCGCCGAATAGGGACCCGCCTTTTTGGCCGCCTTGAGCCGCTTCTTCAGCTCATCGAGCGCGTAGCGCATCTTGACCAGCTCGGCCGCGGCCGCCGCCCGGTCGCCGCAATCGACGGCCGCAGCGTGGCGCGCCATGGCCTCGGCGAAATAGCCTTTGAGGGGATGTCTGGCCTCGTCTCCATCGGGCGCGTCGTCGCGCGCTGTCGGGGGCGGCGGCGGCGGCGGCGGGCCGGTCGTCGTCGTCGAAGTTTCCGGCGCTATTCCATCCTGGCCCGCGACTCCGCGCGGTTGCGGCCTTGTGCTGGTGGGCCCAACCCATTCCCCACCGATGACTTTCCCGCCCGTGTCGGCCTCGAGGATCATTGGCAGATCCTGGCCGGCGACGTGGCGCGGCTGCGGCGCTGACGGCAGGCCGATGGCGGTGCCGTCGCGATTGCCCGGCGGCGAATAATGGCAGACCAGCCATTCGAAGCGCGCGTCGCCGTTTACCGCGCAACCGACATGGGTCGTCGTTTCCCACACCATCTGCGTGTAATGGCCGATGTCGTACCAATTGCCGGTCGTGCTGACATCCGGGAATATACCCGGCTTGAACTTGCTTTTCTCGGCGGTCCACACGCCGATCATTTCCGTTGGCGTGCGGCCGCCCGGCAGGTTTTGAAGCAGGTTCTCGCGGACGGTCTTGCGGCCTTCACGCGACGAATGGACCAGCTGGCCGGCGCTGGTCAGCTTGATGGCATAGGCCTTGGCGCTGGCGGCCAACCCAAAGTCCCATTCCAGCGGCTTCACGCCGACCGCTGCGCGTTCCTTGTTGTGAAGCGCGAGGAAGGTACCCGACGCGGCGTCGAGCGCGGGTAGGGCGAGCGATGTCCGTGACTCCGGTGGGCAGGGCTTAGGGAGCTGGGTTTCCTCAATTCGCCGCCGCTCGGCGAGCAGCGCGGGATCGTTGGGCGAACGACTGATCAGCTGGCCGATCGCCTCGAGCAGCCGGTTCTTCGCCGCCTTGAAAGCGACAGGATCGCAGGCAGTGATCGCGGCAGCGAGCCCAGTGTTCAATGGAGCAAGGGCCTGCGTGAAGGAAGGTGT
>CBIHLI010000078.1:0-6294 GCA_966210575.1 uncultured Sphingomonas sp. | reverse complement strand
GCCGTTGCGCGTCGGGCATTTCCGGCAGGTCGCCGTAGAAGTTGCGCGCCCGCGCCAGCCGCTTCCAGAATTCGCCCCTTCCGTGCCGTTCTTCGAAGGCGGCCGGTGTCGCCCCGAGCACGCGCTTGGCGCCGTGGTCGAAGTCGGCGAGTACGCCGTCGCAATCCAGGAAAAGGTGCGGCTGCCGCTTCTTCACCATTGGAAGCGCGCCGGTTCGAGCCGGATCGGGATCGGGGGGTCGATCGGCTGCCACCCCCGGTTGCGAAGGACGTCGTTGCTCTCCTTCGCCTCTCGGCCAGGTCCGAGCGACCAGGTGATGTGATAGGTCGACCCGTCGGGCCGGTCGGTGGTGCCGTCGATCGCCACCACCAGGCACTCCAGGCTGTCGCCGTCGTCGGCGCGGCCGACGACTAGCGCCTCGACCGGTCGGGGCAGCGGCGTGTCGGCGCTTGCCCCGGATTGCAGCGTCACATGATCGGCGATGATGCGCGCATATTTCGGCGGAAAGCGCTCGAGCAGCCGCTCGCGCTCGTCATCAGGAAGCTTCCAGCCGGTGACGAAGCCCGCCATGCCGTGCTCAACCGCCGGCGCGGCGCGCGGTTTCAGCGTCCAAGCCGCTCGACCAGCTCGCGCGCGAACTCGGCGAGCGTGTCGACGCGCGCGCCCATGATCAGGATCCGGTCGCCGGGCCTGGCTTCGGACACGAGCGCGTCCCCGATCGCTGCCCGCTCCGGAATGTGCTCGGCGCTGACGCCCTTCGCGCGCACCTGCTCGGCCAGCCAGTCGGAGCCGCGGATCCGCTCGACGGTTCCGCCCTGGTAGGTCGGGTCGGGCAGGTACAGCCGGTCGTCCGACGCCATCCCGCCAGCGAAGCTCGCCGCCAGTTCCTCGCCCATTTTGGCGATCGGACCGAAACCGTGTGGCTGGAACAGGACCAACAAGCGGCCGGGCTGGGCGCGCATCGTCGCCAGGGTCGCATCGATCTTGTCGGGATTATGCGCGAAATCGTCGATGACGGTCACTCCGCCGGCCTCGCCGACGGTTTCCAGCCGCCGCCGTAGCCCTTCGAACCGCCCGATCGCCGCCGAGGCGTCGGGCACCGAGACGCCGATCTGGCGGACCGCGGCGATCGCGGCGAGCGCGTTCGACGCATTGTGGCGGCCAGGAAGCTGAAGCCGGACGTCGTGGCGGCTGCCACCATGGTCGATGCTGAAGGTGACTCCGCCGGCCTGGAGCTCGAGATCGCGGCCGGCAAAATCGGCGCCGGGAGCGTCGAAGCCGTAGCCGACCAGCTTTTCGCCCGGAAGCGATTCGGCGAGCGCCCGGGTTTCGGGATCGTCGAGGTTGAGCACCGACCTGCGCGCCGCGGCGAGGAAGCCGGCGAACAGCCCGCGAAGCTCGAGCATCTCCTTGTGATCGAGGCTGATGTTGGTCAGTACCGCGACCTCGGGCTGGTAGAGGGCGATCGAGCCGTCGCTTTCGTCGACTTCGCTGACGAACAGCTCGGGATCGCCGACCAGGGCACTGGCGAACGGCGCCGACGGAGTGACGAAATTCTTCATCACCGCGCCGTTCATCACCGTCGGCTGGCGATGGCAGGCGTGGAGGATCCAGCCGATCATGCCGGTCACCGTCGACTTTCCGCTGGTGCCGCCGACGGCGATGCTGTGATGGGCGCGATTGAGCAGCTGGGCGAGGAGCTCGGGACGCCGCAGGTGCTCGAGACCCAGCTCGCGGCCGCGAATCATGTCGGGGACCGTGTCCTCTACGGCGGCGGACGTAATCAGGGTCATGCCGGCCTGCAGCCCCGATCCATCCTGCGGGAACAGCTGGATCCCGAGCGAACGCAGATAGTCGAACTTGCCCCCGGTCCGGCCCGCGTCGAGCGAACGGTCGGAGCCGAAAACGCGAGCACCGGAAGCGCGCAGGATCGAGGCCAGCGGAAGCATGCCGCTGCCGCCGATCCCGCAGAAGAAATAGGCCGATTTGTCCATGCGATGGCCCCTATTGGGCGTCTTCGCCCTTGGCTAGTCGGGTGCCCTTAGAGACAGCCGTAATTTGCATCGACCGCGGCTCGCGTGAGGCGGGGCTGCTCCACCAAGGTGACAAAGCGAGCCGAATAATAGGGGCTATAGTCGCAGCCGAAATCGGCAGCGAACCGATCGACCATGATGGACAGATGCCCGCTGATGTCGCCGATCTTGCCTGACAGCAGGTCATCGACTTGGCCCTTGGTCGCGATCGTGTGCTTCAGTCTGTCGATATCGCCGATGTAGACAGTCATTCCGTCACCGCGATTCTCCCAGTGGGGCAGGCTTGCGGCTAGCTCGGGGTCCAGGATGATCACGAGCTCAACGTCGTCCTCGGTCGCTGGGGGTTCGCAATCCGCGGGGCAGTCGTACACGAACTGCCCGTTCAATTTGAAGCGACCGCTGAATTGCGCGGTTCCATTCTCGTCGAAGCCGCTGAACAGCACCGGGCTGTTCGCCGGAATGATCAGAGCGGGGCCGCCGTTCGGATGCGGTACGATCCTCGCCAAAGGAGCCGCGCCGACCAGCAGGAATGCGCCAACGCCGACGAGGATTCTCCGCAGGATCATTTGCAGGCGCCGCCGCCCGGCCATCCGGTCCAGCCGGGGCCGCGCACGACCCGCCCAGGCTTGGCCCCGGTATGGGCGCCGTCCTTCAGCACCTGGACGCCGTTGACGAAGACGTGGCGAACGCCAGTGGCAAGCTGCTGCGGACGATCGAAGGTCGCATGGTCCTGGATGGTCGCCGGGTCGAACAGGACGACGTCGGCGTGCATTCCGGGCTTGAGCGAGCCGCGGTCCTTGAGACCGAGGTTGGCCGCCGGAAACGACGTCAGCCGCCGGATCGCGTCGGGCAGGCTCGCCGCTTTTTCGTCGCGGACATATTTGCCAAGCAGGCGGGCGAAGTTGCCGTAGGCACGCGGGTGGGTGCTCGATTGCAGGAACACGCCCTCGGGAGCCGAGGCCTCGGCGTCCGAGCCGAAGCTCATCCACGGCAGGCCGACCGCGCGGCGGACATTGTCCTCGCTCATCAGGAAATAGACGGTGTCGACCCGGCTGTCGTCTTCGATGACAAGGTCGATGGCCGTCTCCTCCGGGCTCTTGCCGCGGATTCGCGCGACTTCCGCCAGAGTCTTGCCCGTCAATGGCTTGAGCTTGTCGTTCTTGAAGCCGATCAGCAGGACCTTGTCGGCCGACCCGGCCGCCAGCAGCAGGTTTTCCCAAACGTCCTGTTCGGTCCGCATTTCGCGGATCACCCGGGCGCGGATTTTCGGATCCTTGAGCCGCTCGACCCAGGCTTCGTGGCCGCCGTCCTGGACCCAGAGCGGCATCGCCGCGTCGAGCCCGGTCGCCCCGGCGGTATAGGTGTACATGTCGGCGGTGATCCTCAGCCCCTGGGCGCGGGCGGCGTCGATTCGGCGGATCGCCTCGTCGATCTTGGCCCAATTGTCGCTCCCCGACTGCTTGAAATGATAGATTTCCGCCGCCGCCCCGGACTGGCGCGAAATTGCGATCAGTTCGTCGATCGCTTCGATCAGCCGCATGCCTTCGGAGCGCATGTGGCTGATGTACATCCCGCCGCAGCGGCCAGCTTCGCTGGTCAGCGCCACCAGCTCGGGCGTCTCGGCATAGCTCGCCGGCGCATAGATCAGCGACGAACCGACGCCGAGCGCGCCGTCCTTCATGGCATCGCGGACGAGGGTGCGCATTCGCTCCAGTTGCTCGGGACTCGGGTCGATGTCCTTTTCGCCGAGCTCGTGCTCCCTGACCGTAGTCGCACCGACGAAGGAAGCGACGTTGGGGGAGATCCCGCGCTTCACCAGCCAGTCCAGATATTCCGCGAGCGTGGTCCATTCGATCGGATATTTGATGTCGCCCTGGCGCTTGAGCGCCAATGCCTTCATTTGCGGATTCAGCGGCCCCATCGAATTGCCTTCGCCGAAGACCTCCAGGGTGACGCCCTGCGACAGGTCGCTAAGGCCGCGGCCATCCTCGATCAGGCTGACCACCGCCCAGCTCAGCATGTTGATGAAGCCCGGAGAGACAGCGAGGCCGGCGGCGTCGATCTCGGTTCGGCCGCGGGCCTTGGTGGCCGGTCCGCCGACGGAGACGATCCGGTCGCCGTCGATGACCAGGTCGCCGACATACGGCGCCCCGCCGGAGCCGTCGTAGATGGTGCCGCCGCGAATCACGAGGTCGTACACCGGCATCGGCGGCGGTTGCGTGACCGCGACAGGCTGGGGCGGCGCGCTCGCGCAGCTGGCGAGCACGAAAGCGAGCGCGAGCGAGATGCGTCTGATCACGATATTCCCCCAATGCCGGTACGCGAAAAGCGAAGCTGCCCTATTGCGCGATGCTTCGCCACCGGAGAAATGAGGGACCATGAAGATCGCGGTCGTCGCGCCAAGCAACGCACTGAAGCGCGACACCGCCGAGCGGGTCGAGGCGATCGCCCGCGGCCGCGGCGATTGCGAGCTTGCCTTCCACCCGCAATGCTTCCTGTCGAACGGCCATTTCGCCGGCAGCGACGAGCAACGGCTCGCCGCGCTGCGCGAGGTGATGGCTGATCCGGCAGTCGATGCGGTGTGGTTCGCTCGGGGCGGCTAGGGGTCCAACCGAATCGCCGAGGCGGCGGCGCGCGATGTGCCTGACGCGGCGCGCTCGAAGCAGGTCATGGGCTACAGCGACACGGGCTTCCTGCTTGCCGCATTCCGCGAGTTGGGGCTCGAAGTGGCGCACGGGCCGATGCCCCAGGACATTGTCCGCGACGGCGGCGCCGCGGCGATCGACCGCGCGCTCGACTGGCTGGTGAGGCGCGACCCGGCAACCGTTGAGCCCCGGCTTCGCCAGCCGGCGATGGCCTTCAACCTCACCGTCTTGTCGAAGCTGCTTGGGACCTCCTTCGAGCCAGACTTCACCGGCGTCGAGCTGCTGATCGAAGAGGTAAGCGAGCATCACTACAAGATCGACCGGCTGATGTTCCACGTCACCTCGAACGCCAACATCCGCAAGGTCGCCAGAATCCGCCTCGGCCGAGCCTCCGACATACCGGAAAACGACCCCGCTTGGGGAACCGACGAGCGCGAGATCGTCGCCGATTGGTGCCGTCGAGCCGGAATCGAACTCGGCCCGCCTGCCGATATCGGCCACGACAGCGGCAACAGGATCGTGCCGTTCGCGTAACCGCTCCGCTCGCCCGAAGGCGGAATCGCCATTGCAAAGAGGGGCGCTTTGCGCTCTACAAACTGCAGTACAACAGGAGGGCGCAAATGGCACAAGGCACTGGTCGTAAAGCAGGGGGCGGGCTGGCCCGTCCGGTTACTCCATCAGCGGATCTCGCGAAGATCACGGGCAGCGCTCCGCTGCCGCGCAGCCAGGTGGTCTCCAAGATGTGGGATCACATTCGCAAGAACAACCTGCAAAACCCGCAAAACAAACGGGAAATTATGGCTGACGCCACGCTGAAGCCGATCTTTGGGGGCAAGGATCGGGTCAGCATGTTCGAGATGAACAAGCATCTTTCGAACCATCTGAAATAAGCTTCGGACCCACTGGAGCGATGGGGGGCTCGCGTTCGCGCGGGCCCCTTTTTCTATGTGCCGGGCAGCGACTCGGCGCCGGTTAGCGGCACAGACTCCAGGTTATCGCGCCCCGATTTGCCACATCGAGGTGCAAATGGTCGCGATGCGCTTGGTTGTAATCCGGCGAAAGCACGGTCGAGAAGAGGCGGCAGGCGCCGTCGCGGACGTCGCGCAGGAAAGCGGCTTCAGGCCCGCCGCCGTTCCAGTCTTCGAGCACCGACACTCGCCTCCCGTCGGCCAGGTCGAAGCCGACGATGTCGATCGCGTCGGCGGTGGAATGCTCGCTGAACCGGCCTTCCGCCCGGTCGTAGAGGCGGCGACAGCTGTAGCTTCCGGCGTGCAAGACCCGCCTGACCGGTTGTCCGAAATGCCGCTCCGCAGCCGGTTGGGCGACGCGCGTTTCGAACAAGTGAAGCGCCGCCGCCACCGGGCAGCTGACGACGACGCCTGAGGGCCGGTAACCGGTCGAGCGGCCAATGAGCCGCATGCCGTCGTCGAAACCGCAGTTCGGGGGCGAGCGTCGCGGCGGAACCGCCTCATCGCGAACCCCGGCATTCGCAAGCAGCATCCGGCAGCGCGCCGGTTCGTCGCCGAGCCCGGCAAGCTTGCCAGCGGTGAACGCGCCGGTCGGATCGGCAAGATCGAGCTCGGTCCACGGAAAATCCTGAGGATGCCGGCGGACGT
>CBIHLI010000077.1:0-6303 GCA_966210575.1 uncultured Sphingomonas sp. | reverse complement strand
CCCATGGCGTTAGGCTCCGCCGCGCATTGGAGACCCGCATGCTGAAGTCCGCCGTCCTCGCCCTCGTGCTCGCCGCCTCCGCGGCCCCCGTTCTCGCCCAGACGTCCGATCCCGAGATGGCGCGGGTCCGCGCCGTGCTGCGCACGACCCCGCTGATCGACGGCCACAACGACCTGCCCGAGCAGCTGCGCGAGAATTACGCGTTCAGCGTCGAGGGGCTCGAAAGTGGCGGCGCGACACGCGAAAAGCCGTTGATGACGGACATTGCGCGGCTCCGCCGGGGCCGCGTCGGCGGACAGTTCTGGTCGGTCTGGATCCCCGGCACGGTCACTGGCGACGAGGCGATCCGCCAGACTCTCGAGCAGATCGACATCGTCACGCGGCTGGCAGAAGCGTATCCGGAAGATCTCGAGCTCGCCTTCACCGCCAGCGAGTTGGAGCAGGCCCATCGCAGGGGCCGGATCGGCTCGCTGATCGGGATCGAAGGCGGGCGGCAGATCGGCGGCTCTCTCGCAGCGCTGCGCCAGTTCTATCGGCTCGGCGCCCGCTACATGACGTTGACCCACAACCAGACGACCGAATGGGCCGACAGCGGCACCGACGAGCCGGAGTTCGACGGCCTCGGCCCGTTCGGCGTCGAGGTGGTGAAGGAAATGAACCGCCTGGGCATGCTCGTCGACCTCAGCCACGTGTCGCCGGCGACCGCCGCCGACGCGATCGCCGCCAGCCGGGCGCCGGTCATGTTCTCGCACTCGGATGTCTCGGCGATCAATCCTCATCCGCGCACGGTTCCCGACGAGATTCTTCGTCGTCTTCCGGCCAACGGCGGCGTGGTGATGGTGACCTTCGTCCCCGCGTTCCTGTCGCCCGACTTCTGGGCCTGGTCGCGCGAACGCTCTGCCGAGGAAGCGCAGCTGAAAAGCCTCTATTCGTTCAGCAAGGCGAAGGTCGAAGAGGGGCTCAAGAGCTGGGATTCGGCGCACCCCCGCCCCGACGTCCCGGTTTCGCTGGTGGCCGATCATGTCGAGCACGTCGTCAGGGTCGCGGGGCACGACCATGTCGGCATCGGCGGCGACATGGACGGCATCGACCATGTGGTTCCGGGCCTCGACGGGGTCGAGGATTATCCGGCTTTGTTCGCCGAGCTGATCGGCCGCGGCTGGACCGACAGCAACCTCGCCAAGCTCGCCGGTGACAACATCCTGCGCGTGCTTCGCCAGGCCGAGCAGGTCGCGGATTCGATGAAGGGTGAAGCGCCGTCGCTGGCACAGCTCGAGCCGGCCGAATGAGTGAGCCGCCGCTCAAGGCCGCCATCACTCCGGTCACTCCGCTGCAGCAGAATTGCACTCTGCTGTGGTGCACCGCGACGTTGCGCGCCGCCTTCGTCGATCCTGGCGGCGACCTGCCGCGTCTGAAGGCGGCCGCCGCCCAGGCCGGCGTGGCGGTCGAGAAGATCCTGCTTACCCACGCCCATATCGATCATGCCGGTCAGGCGGGGATATTCGCCGAAGAGCTCGGAGTCCCGATCGAGGGGCCGCACGAGGCTGATCGCTTCTGGATCGACCGGCTCGAGGAGGACGGCCGGCGCTGGGGCCTGACCGGCCGGCCGTTCGAGCCCGACCGCTGGCTCGACGACGGCGACACCGTCACCGTCGGCGAGCTGACCCTCAACGTCCGCCACTGCCCCGGCCACACGCCCGGCCACGTCGTCTTCCACCATCCGCAATCGAAATTGGCGATCGTCGGCGACGTTCTGTTCAGGGGCTCGATCGGCCGCTGGGACTTCCCGATGGGCAACCACCAGCAGCTGGTCGATTCGATCACCAGCAGGCTGTGGCCGATGGGCGACGACACCGCCTTCATTCCCGGCCACGGGCCGATGTCGACCTTTGGCCACGAGCGCGCGACCAATCCTTTGGTCGGCGACTCCGCTCTTGCCGCCTAGCCCATCGCGCTTGCGCTTCGCCGCACTTGCGCTATAGGAGCCGCGGTCCGCGATGATCCGGCCGCCGCCACGGGTCCAGCCCGTCGAGATTCGGCGCGGATCATCGCTAATTTTTTTCACATGAGCAGGTGCCGCAATGGCTGTCCCTAAGAGAAAAACATCGCCTTCGAAGCGCAACATGCGCCGCAGCCATCATGCGCTGAAGCCAGTCCAGTTCCAGGAATGCCCGAACTGCGGCGAGTTGAAGCTTCCGCACAACCTGTGCCAGGCCTGCGGCCACTACAACGGCCGCGAGATCACGAGCGAGGCCTAGGAGCGGCGAGGACGCGGGGGGTCCCGATCATGGACACAAGCCCGCGCATCGCGATCGACGCAATGGGTAGCGATACCGGCCCGGCGGCCGTGGTTGCCGGAGTCGCGCGTTCGTGCCGCCGCGATTCGACGCTGCATTTCACAATCTACGGCGACGAGGCGCTGATCCGTCCCGAGCTCGAACGTCACAATTGCGGCGACGCCATCGTCGAGATCGTCCACACGCCCGAAGCGATTGCTGCCTCCGAAAAGCCGAGCCAGGCGATCCGCCGCGCCCGCACGACGTCGATGGGAATGGCGATCAATGCGGTCAAAGACGGCGAGGCCGACGCCGCCGTTTCCGGCGGCAACACCGGCGCGATGATGGCGATGGCGAAGCTGGCGCTGCGCACCATGCCGGGGATCGACCGGCCGGCGCTGGCCGCGCTGCTGCCGACCCTCGGCGACACCGACGTCGTCATGCTCGACCTCGGCGCCAATACCGAATGCGACGCCCAGAACCTGGTCCAGTTCGCGGTCATGGGCTCCGCCTATGCGCGCACGGTTCTGCGAATCGACAGGCCGCGGGTGCGGCTGCTCAACATCGGCACCGAGGAGCTCAAAGGCACCGACGAGCTCAAGGAAGCGGCGGGACTGCTCCGCGACGCCGATTATCTGCCGCTTCGCTTCGACGGCTTCACCGAAGGCGATCAGCTGTCGCGCGGCAATATCGACGTCGTCGTCACCGACGGCTTCTCCGGCAATATCGCCCTCAAGACCGCCGAGGGTACCGCCCGCTTCGTCACCGACCTGCTGCGCCGCGCGTTCAAGAGCTCGCTTCGATCCAAGGCCGGTTTCGCCCTGTCGCGGCCGGCGCTCAACCTGCTGAAGGTCCATCTCGACCCCAACAATCACAACGGCGCCGTCTTCCTCGGCCTCAACGGGCTGGTCGTCAAAAGCCACGGCGGCGCCAATCCGAAAGGCGTCGCCAACGCGATCAAGGTCGCCGCCCGGATGGTCCGCAACGACATTACCCGCAAGATCGGCGAAGACCTCGACAATTTCCGCGCCCACGCCTTCAACCACGAGGCCGCATAGTGGCGATGCGCTCGGTCGTTGCCGGGGTCGGCTCGGCGCTGCCGAAGCGCCGGATCGACAATGAAGAGCTGGCCGCAACCGTCGACACCTCCGACCAGTGGATCGTCGAGCGCACCGGCATTCGCAGCCGCTATGTGGCCGGTGAAGGGGAGACCACGGCCACCCTCGCGAGGGACGCGGCAGTCAGGGCGCTCGAGCATGCCGGAATCGACGCGAAAGACGTCGGCCTGATCGTGCTCGCCACCGCGACCCCGGATCAGACCTTTCCGTCGTCGGCGACCAAGGTCCAGGCGATGCTCGGCATCGACGACTGCGTTGCCTTCGACGTCCACGCCGTTTGCACCGGCTTCCTCTATGCGCTGAGCATCGCCGATTCGATGATTCGATCGGGGGTGGCGAAGACCGCTTTGGTCATCGGCGCCGAGACCTTCAGCCGGATCCTCGACTGGGAGGATCGCGCCACCTGCGTCTTGTTCGGCGACGGCGCCGGGGCGCTGGTGTTGAAGGCGGAGGAAGGCGATCGCGGAATTCTCGCGACCCGGCTTCACGCCGACGGGCGCCACAACGATCTCCTGTTCGTCGACGGCGGCCCGTCGACCACCGGCACGGTCGGCAAGCTGAGGATGAAGGGGCGCGAAGTGTTCCGGCACGCGGTCGTCAACCTGGCCGACGTGCTCAACGAGGTGCTGGCGGCGGCAGGGATCGAGTCCGACGACGTCGACTGGGTCGTTCCGCACCAGGCTAATGCGCGGATCCTGGACGCGACCGCGAAGAAGCTGGGGCTGCCGCCCGAAAAGGTCGTGGTCACCGTCGACAGGCACGCCAATACGTCGGCGGCATCGGTTCCGCTGGCGCTCGACACCGCGGTCCGCGACGGTCGAATCAAGCGCGGCGACATCGTCGTCCTGGAAGCGATGGGCGGTGGCTTTACTTGGGGCGCAGCTGCGCTCAAATACTGAAAAAGGCTTGTAAAAAGTCGGCCAATGTCGAATTGCCGATGCAATGCATTTCCGTTACGGTGCTGTAACCGGCGCCACGGCGCCGAAAGGGGCGGGGAGGATAATCTATGGCCGATCTGGGAATCGCGAGGCTCAATCGGGAGCCCGGTGCCACGACCACTTTGACTCGTGCCGACCTGGCCGATGTCGTTCACCGCAACCTGGGTCTGTCGCGCGCCGAGTCGGCGCATTTTGTTGAGCGCGCGCTTCACCATATGTGCCATGCGCTCGCGGACGGCGCGAATGTGAAGATTTCCGGCTTCGGTAGCTTCATCCTGCGCGACAAGGGTCAGCGGATCGGCCGCAATCCGAAGACCGGGGTCGAGGTTCCGATCGCCCCGCGGCGGGTGATGACCTTCCGCGCCAGCCAGATCCTGCGCGACAGGATCGCCCGCTAGGCGTGGCGGTGGCGGCCGGCGAAAAGGCTCCGGGCGCCTTCAAGACGATCGGCGAGCTGTCGCAGGAGCTCGGGGTCGCCCAGCACATCCTTCGCTATTGGGAGACCAAGTTCCCGCAATTGCGGCCGCTGCAGCGCGCCGGCAACCGCCGCTATTATCGGCCCGACGACGTTAAGCTGGCCCGGCGGATCAACCGTCTTTTGAACGAAGAAGGTTACACGGTCCGCGGGGTCCAGAAGCTGCTTCGCCAGCGCACGACCGCCGATGAGGAACCGCTTCCCGAGCTCGCTTCGGACTATCAACCGCGCGAGTCCGAGCCGGCGCCACGCCAGGCCCCGGATTTCGACGTCGACCGGCTAGTCCGGATTCGCGACCGCCTCTCGGCCGCGCTGCGCGGCTGAGCCAGCCGCCGCGTCTTCAACCAGCCGCGAGCGAACGCGCTCGATCGCTTCGTCGAGCGGCACCCGGCTGATCGGAACCCCCGGCGGGAAGGCGCGCAGCAGGCGCGACGGCATCGCCGCCGACAGGATCACGAACATTCCCCGATCGCTCGACCGGCGAATCAGCCGGCCGAACGCCTGGGCCAGCCGCGCCCGGACGACCCGATCGTCATAGCCGCTACCGCCGCCCGCCATCCGCCGCGCGGCGTGGAGCACGGTCGGCCTTGGCCACGGCACGCGCTCCATCACCACCAGCCGAAGCGATTCACCGGGAACGTCGACCCCGTCGCGAAGCGCGTCGGTGCCGAGCAGCGAGGCGTGCGGATCGTCGCGGAAGATGTCGACCAAAGTGCCTGGATCGATCGGGTCGACATGCTGGGCGAGAAGCGGCAATCCGGCGCGCGCCAGCCGGTCGGCGATCCTGGCGTGCACCGCTTTCAGCCGCTGGATGGCGGTGAACAGCCCGAGCGTTCCGCCCTCGGCCGCTTCGATCAGCCGCGCATAGCCGCCGGCGAGCCCGGCGATGTCGCCGGGCTTGATGTCGGTGACGATCAGCACTTCCGAGCAGGCGCCGTAGTCGAACGGGCTTTCGGCCTCGAAATGGCCGGCGCCGGACTCGAGGTGGGCAGCGCCCGTGCGCCCCTCGGCCGTGTCCCAGCCGTCGCCGCCGCGCAAGGTCGCCGAGGTCACCAGCACGCCCTGCGCCGGCTTCAGCACGACCTCGGCCAGCGGCCGGGTCGGATCGAGCCAGCGGCGGTGAATCGCGACGTCATATTCGCGGCCGTCGACCCGCTCGACCGCCAGCCAGTCGACGAAATCGGGGTCGGCCGGCCCGCCGATCCGGCCGAGAAGAGCGCCCCACGCCGCCAGCGTTTCGCGCCGCCAGCCGAGCCCGTTGATCGCGCCGCAGGCGAGACCGGTCGCCAGAACCGCCGCGATACCGAGCGCGGTCTGGATCGGCGTTCCCAACACCAGATGCGACGCCAGGCAGTTGGCCAGCACGAAGACCATGCCGAAAAAGCCCATCGGGTTGACCCGCGCGATGTAGTCGTAGGCGTAGGCGACCATCAACTCGGTCGCCATCCTCGGCGGGCCAGTGCGGACGGCTTCCGCGTCGCCGCCCGCGTTGCGGA
>CBIHLI010000076.1:0-6329 GCA_966210575.1 uncultured Sphingomonas sp. | reverse complement strand
TGCAGCGATCGACCTTGCGGGTGATTTCCGCCGAACGGTACGGCTGGCGCTTCAGGCGGAGCGCATTGGCCCGGGAATAATGGTCGAACGCTTCGTCGATGCGGCCGGCATCGTGCATTGCCTTGCCGAGCGCGAAGTGGAGGTGGAAACGGTCCTCGTCCTTTAGCCCGGAGGATTCGAGCGCTTGGCGCATCGCCGCGATTTCGGGCTCGCCGAGCGTCACCGTCTTGAGGTTGGCAAGGCTCCACCAGGCCTCGCCGAACCTCGGCGCGATCTCGATTGCCTTGCGATAGGCGGCAATCCCCTCCTCCTGCCGGCCGACCGTCTTCAGCATATGTCCGTAGCTGAGCCAGACGCGCGGCTGTTTGGGCGCTTTTCGAAGCACGCCCTCGTACAGTCCGATTGCCTCGTCGAAGTCGCCGAGCCGGCCCAGCGTCGCCGCTTTCAGGTTCCAGTGGCCGACCTGGTCGGGCTCGGCGGCAAAGATCTCGTCGAGCAGCTCCATCGCGTCCGCCGGCCTCCCCATCCGGCCGAGCACCAGCGCCAGGTTTGCCTTGGCCGCGGTCCATCCGGGCGCCAGCTCGACCGCCCGCCGGAGCAAAGTCTCGGAGTCGCGCCAGCGGCCGATTCGCGCGGCCAGCTCGGCCAACATCCTGATTGCCCGAGCGTCGAACGGATCTTCCTTGAGGTGGGGCTTGAGCAATCGCTCGGCGACGTCGAGCCGGTTCTCGTTGAGCGCCAGCGCCGCCTCGATCAGGCGCGGGTGCACTCGGCTTGCGATGGTCTGCTGCGTCGCCACCGGTTCAGCCTAAGGCGCACAGTCCCTCGCGCCAAGCCGCGCTCGCCGCTATGCGGCGGCGAATGATCTATTTCGAGGACCTGGAAGTCGGCGCCGAAACCTATTTCGGTTCGTACGACGTGACTCGCGAGGAAGTGATCGACTTCGCCCGCAAGTACGACCCGCAACCGTTTCATTTGTCTGACGAGGAAGCGGCGAAAACCCACTTCGGCCGAATCGCCGCCAGCGGCTGGCACACCTGCGCGATGACGATGGCGGTAATCGCCCGCTATGTGGTCAAGGACGAGCAGGCCGGTCTCGGCTCGCCCGGGGTCGACGAGCTGCGCTGGCTAAAGCCGGTTTATCCTGGCGACACCTTGCACGTGCGCGGCAAGATCATCGAAACCCGGCCGTCGCGGAGCAAGCCGGAAATCGGCTCGTTCCGGACCGAGACGATCGTCACCAACCAGGACGATGACCCGGTCATGCGGTTCACGTCGATCGTCCTGATGCGGCGGCGCCCGCAGGGGGACGCAGCCGCCTAGTCGTCGTCGCCGGTTCGGTCGCGGCGGTCGCGCGTGGTGCGCGTCGTGATTCGGTCGGCCCGGCGCTGCTGCACACGCTGTTGGCTGGCCTCGCGGCGTTCGGCGCGCTCCTCGATCCTGGTCGCACGCCGCTCGGCTTGCTGGCGGTTGAAGTCGCTCCACTGCGGGGTCAGCGTTCGATTCTGCTTTTTGGCTTCGGCTTCCGCGCGCTCGCGCCGCTCCGTCCAGTAGCGCCGATGCGCGTCGCTCCACCGGTGCGCCCGGCGATAACGGTCGTACACATAGTAACCGGTGCCCGGATAATAATAATCGCCGTACCAGCCGTAGTAGGAACTGCCGCAGCCGTAGCCGGAGCCGTAGCCGCCATAGCCGCCGTACCCGCCATAACCGCCGTAGGGGCTGTAGCAGCTGCCGTAGCCGCCATAGCCCGAGCCATAACCGACTCCGACGGAAAGCCCGCCGAGCCCGCCGTAGCCGCCATATCCACCATAAGCGCAGCCGCCGAGCGCGGTCGCTCCGGCAATCAGAATTGCAAGACGCGTACGCATCACTCCGCCTCCTCAATACGCGAGGTTATACCATTAAATCCGTGGGGAGATTGCGCGTTCCACCATTTCGCCGCGATGAATGACCGTTCACCTCAGCTCGGACCGGTTAGGGCGTGACTCCGGCCTTCTTGCTGGCGCGGCGCCGCTTCGCCTTGTTCTTCGGGTCGAGCGGGCCGGTGACCCGGACCTTGCGCTTCGCCTCCGCCCAGATGTTGCGATAGGCCAGATAGCCGAGCACGGTTCCGAACAGCAGGAATACGACCACCGCGAAACCGTAGGAATGGCGGCGAGTCAGGCTCGGCTCGGCGGCCCACACCAGGAAGGCGCTGACGTCCTTGGCCATCTGGTCGACGGTCGGTGCCGGATTGCCCGGCGCGTAAGTCACTTGGCCGTCGGCGGTCAGCGGCGGCGGCATGGCGATGTTCAAATTGGCGAAATAGGGATTGAAATAGAGTCCTTGCGGGGTCTTCGCGCTCGGGAACTTGTGGACCAGCTCGGCCGGCTGCTGCTGATAGCCGGTCAGCAGCGAATAGACGTAGGCGGCGCCGCCCTCGCGCGCCTTGGTGATCAGCGACAGGTCGGGCGGAAGCGCGTTGTTGTTGGCCGCTCGCGCCGCGATTTCGTTCGGATAGGGAGCAGGGAAGCGGTCGGACGGGATCGCCTTGCGGGTGGCCGGCTCGCCGGTTTCCGGGTTGATGCTCGGCACCTCGATCGGCCACTGGTCGGCGATCGCCCGCACCTCGGCCTCGCCATAGCCGAGCTCCTCGAGGTTGCGGAACGCGACCTGCTCGAGCCCGTGGCAGGCGGCGCAGACCTCCTTGTAGACCTGGAAGCCGCGCTGCAGCTGCTGGTTGTCGAAATGGCCGAACGGCCCGTCGCTCGCCAAATGGAGCGGCTTGGGATGCTTGTGGAACTCTTCCTCTGCAAGCGGCTCGGGCGGATTGTCTAAATAATCCTTCGCGCCCGAAAACAGGGAGATCAGCAACACGCCGACGAAGGCAATTCCGACAAAGCGAGCAATCCAGCGGATCATGTCTGATTAGCTCCCTTAGTCCGCGACTGTCGTTGTGCCGGGCTCGACGCCGACGGGAGCAGCTTCCTGCTTCTCGCCATGCAGCACCGACTGGGTGATAGAGTTCGGCAGCGGCAGGGTCCGCTCATATTTCGAGATGAGCGGCAGGATGATCAGGAAGTGTGCGAAATAATAAGCGGTGGCGATCTGGCCGATGGCGATCCACGGCTGGACCACCGGCTTCATCCCGCACAGGCCGAGGACGAACACGTCGATCACCAGCAGCCAGAAGAAGCGCTTGAACACCGGCCGGTAGCTGCCCGAGCGCACCGGCGACCTGTCGAGCCACGGCAGGAAGAACAGCAGCAGGATCGAGGCGAACATCGCCAGCACGCCCCACAGCTTGGCTTCGAGGATGAAGTCGACCGTGAAGGCGCGGAGGATCGCGTAGAACGGCCAGAAATACCATTCCGGGACGATGTGCGCCGGAGTCGCTAGCGGGTTGGCCGGAATGTAATTGTCCGGATGGCCGAGCGCGTTGGGCGCGAAATAGACAACCATCGCATAGAGCAGCAGGACGCCGGCCGCGAACCAGCCGTCCTTGGCGGTGTAGAACGGATGGAACGGCAAGGTGTCTTTCTCATCCTTGACGTCGACCCCGGTCGGGTTGCCCGAGCCCGGGATGTGCAGCGCCCAGATGTGGAGGATGACCACCGCGGCGATCACGAACGGCAGCAGGTAATGGAGCGAGAAGAAGCGGGTCAGCGATGCCTGGTCGGGAGCGAAGCCCCCCAACAGCCATACCCGGAGCGGCTCGCCGATGACCGGGAAGGCCGAGAAGAAGCCGGTGATGACCTGCGCGCCCCAATAGCTCATTTGGCCCCACGGCAGGACGTAGCCGAGGAACGCCGTCGCCATCATCAGCAAATAGATCACCAGCCCGAGCATCCACACCAGCTCGCGCGGCGCCTTGTAGCTGCCGTAATAGAGACCGCGGAAAATATGGATGTAGGTGACGATGAAGAAGAAGCTGGCGCCGTTGGAGTGGGCATAGCGGAGCAGCCAGCCGGCGTTGACGTCGCGCATGATGTGCTCGACCGAATTGAAGGCGCCGTCGGCGGTCGCGTAATACCACATCGCCAGCACGATTCCGGTGACGATCTGGATGACCAGGAAGACCCCGGCGAGGACTCCGAAATTCCACCAGTAATTGAGGTTGCGCGGCACCGGATAGCCGCCGCCGACAGCGCCGTAGGCCAGGCGCGGGAGCGGCAGCCGCTCGTCGAGCCAGCGCATGAACGGGCTCTTGGGTTCGTAGGTCTTGGCCCAGGAAAAGCTCATGTCCTCTTGCTCTCCCCCCTAGCCGATCCGGACCGTGGTCGGCGTCGTGAATTCATAGTCGGGAACGAACAGGTTCTTCGGCGCCGGCCCGGTGCGGATCCGCGCCGCCGTGTCGTAGGCCGAGCCGTGGCACGGGCAGAAATAGCCGCCGTACGGACCCTTGTTCTCGCCCTCGCCGATGCCGAGCGGGACGCAGCCGAGGTGGGTGCAGACGCCGAGCGTGATCAGCCAGTTCGGCTTGCCCGGCTTGGTCCGCTGGGCCAGCGTCTGCGGATCGCGAAGCTCGCTCAGCGGCACCGCGTTCGCTTCCTCGATCTCGCGCGGCATCAGGTTGCGGACGAACACCGGCTGCTTGCGCCAGACCGTCTTGATGCCCTGCCCCGGCTGGATCTTGGAGACGTCGACCTCGGTCGTCGACAGCGCCAGCACGTCGGCCGGCGGCGCCATTTGCACCAGCAGCGGGGCGATCGCCGCGACCGTGCCGACGCCGGCAAAGCTGACCGCGGCAACATTGAGGAAATCGCGGCGGCGAACGCCATCGCCAGCCGTAACCGGAACGTCAGCCATGCTTACCCTATGACTAGTGGCGGCCCGCCAGCGGGGCCCCCTTAGGCGATTGGCGGGCCTGATAGCGGCGGGTTCGGAGGTTGTGAAGGGGCGGTTTTCGCTTACTGGCCGCCGGCCAGAGTTGCCGCCGCCAGCGCCTCGCTCTCGCGGCGTCCGCCGAACGCCGCCTTGAGCATCACCAGTGCGGCGTAGAGCACGACCACCATGACCAGCCAGCGCAACAGATCTAGCGGCATGTTTTTGACCAGGAATGCGGCGACAAACACCGCCGGGATGCCGCCCAAGGTGATGCCGATGGCGATCTTCAGGTCGATCTGGCCAAGGTTGATGTGGCGGATGCTCGCGCCGGCGCCGCACAGGCCGGCACCCGCCGCCATGATCGGGAAGCACAGCTTCGGGTCCATGCCCATCAGGCTTAGCATCACCAACGTCGGGGCATAATTGCCGACTCCGAAGTTGAGCAGCAGGCCGAACAGGAAATTGGCGGCGATGGCGACGATCATCAGGTTGAGCGGCAAGCCGGTGGCGGTGCCGCCGCCCGGCATCATGTCGAGGTTGTTGACCGCATAGAGCGCCGCCGCCAGCAGCAAGGCGACCGCAACCACCAGCTGCACCACCCACAAGCGCACCTTGCCGACCAGAGGCGCGCCCATCAGCCCTCCCATCAGCAGGGCGATGACGCAGCCCACCAGGAGCACCGGCTCGACCATCACGCCGAGCAGGATGAGGAAAATGAAGCCCTGGAGCATCGCCGGCGGCGTATGGCCGACCAGCATTGTGCAGGGGATCAGCCGGTCGGGCACCAGCCGGCGGAACTTGAGCCAGGCCATGGTCGGAGCGAACGAGCCGATCCCGAGCGTGTCGAAGAAGTTGGTGATCGCACCGAGAACGGCTGCCTCTCCGCTCGGCACGACCCGCTCGGCGACCGCCGAGCGAATCAGAACCACGGCATAAAACAGGATCGCCAGGCACAGCGGAACCAGAAGCGCGATCAGCATGGCTGCCCCCTTCCGAGCCGCGGACGATCGTTCGGCTTGTAGATGATCGGGATGTCCTTCGCTACACGGCGCCCCATGCTCGTCCTCGACCACCAGCAAAAGTCTGCCAGGGACTGGTTCGAAAGCCTTCGCGACCGGATTTGCGCTGCCTTTGAAGCGATCGAGCGCGAGGCCGGATCGGACGCCGCCTTCGTCCGCACGCCATGGGAACGGCCCGACGAAAGCGGCAGGTCGGGCGGTGGCGGCGTGCGTGCGCAAATGAACGGCAAGGTGTTCGAAAAGGTCGGGGTCAACGTCTCGACCGTCGGCGGGGAATTCTCGCCCGAGTTCGCCGCCACCATCTTCGGCGCCGGCGAGAACGAACCGACTTTCTTCGGCACCGGCATCAGCCTGGTCGCCCACATGGCCAACCCGCACGTGCCGGCGGTCCACATGAACACGCGTTTCCTCACGACCACCCGGCGCTGGTTCGGTGGCGGCGCCGACCTCAACCCGGCGATCCCCTATGCGGAAGATACCGACGCGTTCCACGCCCGGCTG
>CBIHLI010000075.1:0-6385 GCA_966210575.1 uncultured Sphingomonas sp. | reverse complement strand
GGCCGTCGCCTGGCTGGTCCGCCACCATTTGCTGCTATCCTCGACCGCCTTCAAGCGTGACCTTGCCGATCCCAAGACGATCGACGACTTCGTCCGCCAAGTGCAGAGCCCGGAGCGGTTGCGGCTGCTGCTGATGCTGACCGTAGTCGACATTCGCGCGGTCGGTCCCGGCGTGTGGAACGACTGGAAGCGGCTGCTGCTTCGAAGCCTGTTCGATGCTGCCGAGGAGCAGTTGCGGCTCGGCCACAAGCAGCGCGGCCGAAGCGAGATCGTCGCCCAGCGGCAGGCGGAGCTGGAGTCCGCGCTCGGCTGGAAGGCGAAGATCGCGCGCGCCTATGCGCGGCGCCTTCCCGACAGTTATTGGATCGCCGAGCCCGGTGACGTGCAGCTGGCCAATGCCCGCCAGGTCGCCGCTGCCGAAGCGCATATCGGCGATGCCAGGCCCAGCATCGTCGCCGAGGACGAGCCTGGCCGGGGGGCAACCCGGGTCAGCGTCTTCGCGCCCGATCGCGAGGGCCTGTTCTTCCGAATCTGCGCCGGCCTGGCTTTAGCCGGAGCAAGCATCATCGACGCCCGGATCCACACCACGAAGGACGGAATGGCGCTCGACAATCTGCTGGTCCAGGACGCGCAGGGCCGACCCTATTCGGACAGGCAGCTGCGCGCCCGGCTGGTCCGATCCGTTCAGTCGGCGTTGACGAGCGAGCGGCCGCCGGAAATTCCGACCGGCAAAGGCGGCGCCAGGCCGGTCGAGGCTTTCCATCTCGCGCCATCGGTGGCGATCGCCGAACGGGCGTCGAGTCGAACCACGGTGGTCGAGGTGAACGCGCTCGACCGGCGAGGGCTACTGGCCCGGCTTGCCCGCGCTATCCTTGGCTGCGGCCACCAGCTGCACTCGGCCCACATCGCTACTTACGGCGAGCGCGCCGTCGACGTCTTCTATCTCACCAACGCGAGCGGCAGGAAGCTGTCGCCGGCGCAGATCGACGACCTGCGCTCGGCGCTGCTGGCCGCTGCCCGCGAAGCCGACGAGGCTTAGCGCCGTTCCTCCGGACTGCCGGGTGCCGGCGCTCCAGGCATCGGTGGGACGCCGACGGAAGGCGGTGCCTCCGGAGAGAGTTCCGGAACCTCGACGATCCCGCGCCCAAGATGGCTGTTCCTCCGGCTGTAGAGGAAATAGAGGACCAATCCGATCGCCGTCCAGCCGGGCAGGAACAGCATCGCCGCGCTAGGCAAATTGAGGAACAGGAAAAGGCACCCGCCGATCGTCAGCGGAGCGATGAGCCATACCGCCGGTACCCGGAAACCACGCGTTCGGCCCGGATCCTTCTTCCGAAGCATCATGACCGCCACTGCAACCATCAGGAAGGCATAGAGCGTTCCGGCGTTGGAGATGTCGGCCAGCTGCCCCACCGGGAAGAATGCCGCGGCGATCGCCACGGCGGTACCGGTCATCATAGTGACGATATGCGGCGTGCGGAATTTCGGGTGGACGCGACTTAGGACTTCAGGAAGCAGACCATCGCGGCTCATCACGAAAAAGATGCGAGTCTGTCCGAAGATCAGCACCAGGATCACGGACGGCAACGCGAGGAATGCGGCAATCCCGAGCATGTTCCCGACGCCCGAATAGCCGATCGTCCGCAGCACGTGAGCCAGAGCCTCGTTCGAGCACACCAGCGCCTCGGCATATTCCGGCATCGCGCATTGCCGCGCGAGCTCGGGCGATCCAGCCTCGAGCGGCATTCCGCCGGCCCCCATGATTGGCTGACCACCGAGCGTGCCAATCGCTCCCGCTGCAACGAGGATGTAGAAAACGGTGCAGAAGAGCAGCGATCCGACAAGGCCGATCGGCACGTTGCGTTGGGGATTCTTGGTTTCCTCCGCAGCGGTCGAGACGGCGTCGAAACCCACATAGGCGAAAAACATCGTCGCTGCAGCGCCGACCGCGCCAAGCCCGGTTCCGAACCCGCCGAACACGCCGGCCGGAAGGAAGGGATTGAACTTGTCGGGGTCGAACTCCGCGCTGCTGAATGTCAGAGCTATAAAGGCGGTAAGCGCGGCGACCTTGATCGCCACCAGCACTGCATTCACTCTCGCGCTTTCGCTGGTGCCGATGACCAGCAGGGTTGTCACCAGCAAGGCAATCAACAGCGCCGGCAGGTTGATGAATCCGCCCGCCGCACCGCCGAATGCGAGCGGCCCGGCGCTGAGCCACGTCGGCAAGTATATGCCGAGGAATTCATTGAGGATCGTGCCGGTGAAATATCCCGACCAACCGACGGAGACGGCCGACGCAGCGATCGCATATTCCATGATCAGCGCCCAACCCACGGTCCAGGCGAAAAACTCGCCGATCGTTGCATAGCTGTAGGTATAGGCGCTTCCCGCGACCGGGATCATCGATGCGATCTCAGCATAGCACAGCGCCGCGACAATGCAGACTGCGCCGGCGATTGCGAAGGCCAGCATCAAGCCCGGGCCCGCCTTTTGCGCGCCCACGGCGGTGAGCACGAAAATGCCGGTTCCGATGACGCAGCCGATGCCGAGGAGGGTCAGTTGCCACGCACCAAGCGTGCGCTTCAGCGCCTTCTTCTCGGCGGTGGCGAGAATCGCGTCGAGCGGTTTGACTCGGCCTAACAGGCCCCCCCGCGGTGCTGCTGTGGCCATGACTATCCCCTCAAATGCAATTCGGGGCGGAGCCTAGCGGTTGTTGCGACGCGCGCAACGGCCAAATCGCTCAATGCAGCAACATCGGTCCAAGCGGCTGGCCGCCGAAGATGTGGATGTGGAGATGGGCGACCTCCTGGCCGGCGCGCTTGCCGACATTGCCGAGCAGCCGATAGCCCTGGACGACGAGCTGCTGGTCGCGCGCGACCTTGCCGACGGCGCGGACGAAGCCGGCGATTTCCTCATCCGAGGCTTTGGCCGAAAAATCGTCCCAGGAGACGTAGGGCCCCTTGGGAATGACCAGGATGTGGACCGGCGCAAGCGGGTTGACGTCGTGGAAGGCGAGCGCCCACTCGTCCTCATAGACCTTCTTGCAGGGAAGCTCTCCGCGAAGGATCCGGGCGAAGACGTTGCTGTCGTCATAAGGCTGGGTCGGATCGATCGGCATGCTTTGGGTCCTTGACTCGGCTTGACCGGGAACGCCGCCTCGTTACCACCGGAAGCGATGACCGACGAGACTCCGGAAAGCCTGATTCCGTACGACGAGATCGTCCAGGAGGCGCTTCGCGACGTCGTCGGCCGCGTTCTCGGCGAGGTCGAGCGGTCGGGGGGCCTGCCGGGCGGCCATCATTTCTACATCACCTTCAATACCCGCATGCCCGGCGTTTCGATCCCCAAGCACCTCGCCGATCGCTTTCCCGAAGAGATGACGATCGTAATCCAGCACCGCTTCTGGGACTTGAAGGTCGAAAAGGACGCCTTCTCGGTCGGCCTGTCGTTCGGCGGCGTGCCGGCGACCTTGCGGGTTCCGTTCGCGGCGGTCACCGATTTCGTCGACCCGGCGGTCGATTTCAGCCTCAAGTTCCAGGCCAATGCCTCCGAATCCGTGCATCAGGATCATGAGCAGGCCGAGAATGACGCACCGGTCGCCGAGGCGGAGGATGGGACCAACGTCGTCAGTGTCGACTTCACGCGCAAGAAATGACGACGACCCGCACCGAGACTGACAGCTTCGGACCGATCGAGGTTCCCGCCGCTTCCTATTGGGGCGCGCAGACCGAGCGCTCGATCGGCAATTTCCCGTTCGGCCCGCGCGAGCAGATGCCGGCCGAGATCGTCCATGCGCTGGGCTTCGTCAAACAGGCGGCGGCGCGGGTCAACGCGCGCATGGGGTTGCTCGATGCGGAGATTGCCGAAGCGATCCAGCAGGCGGCCGGCGAAGTCGCCCGCGGCGACCTCGACGGCCAGTTCCCGCTGGTCATCTGGCAGACCGGCTCGGGCACCCAGTCGAACATGAACGCCAATGAGGTTATCGCCGGCCGCGCCAACGAGCGGCTGACGGGCAACCGCGGCGGCAAGGAACCGGTCCACCCCAACGACCATGTCAACAAGAGCCAGTCGTCCAACGACAGCTTCCCGACGGCAATGCACATCGCCGCCGCCCGGGCGGTCGCCGGCAAGCTCCTGCCCGCGGCGAGGGACATGCATTCCCTGCTGTCGAAGCTGGCAAAGAAGTGGGATTCGATCGTCAAGATCGGCCGCACGCACTTGCAGGACGCGACTCCGCTGACGCTCGGCCAGGAATTCTCCGGATACGCGGCGCAGCTGCAAGCGAATGTCGAACGGCTCGAGCAACTGATGCCGCGGCTATACCGGCTGGCGCAGGGCGGGACCGCTGTCGGCACCGGGCTCAACGCCCCGAAAGGGTTCGGCGAGGCTTTCGCCAAGGAGGTTGCCAACCTTACCCGGCTGCCGTTCACCTCGGCTCCGAACAAGTTCGCCGAGATGGCCGCCCACGACACGATGGTCGAGCTGTCGGGCGCGCTCAACACGCTCGCGGTGTCGCTGACCAAGATCGCCAACGACATCCGCCTGATGGGCTCGGGGCCGCGCTGCGGGATCGGCGAGCTACGGCTTCCGGAGAACGAGCCGGGAAGCTCGATCATGCCCGGCAAGGTCAACCCGACCCAGTGCGAGATGCTGACGATGGTCGCCGCCCAGGTAATGGGCAACAATGTCGCGGTCACCGTCGGCGGGCTCCAGGGTCATCTCGAGCTGAACGTGTTCAAGCCGCTGATCGGCGCGAACGTCATCCGCTCGATCAACCTGCTTTCGATCGGCATGGAAAGTTTCACCGAGCGGTGCCTGAAAGGGCTGCAGCCGGACGAGGCGCGAATTGCCGAGCTTCTCGACCGCTCGCTGATGCTGGTCACCGCGCTTGCCCCCGAAATCGGCTACGACAAGGCTGCTGAGATCGCCAAGCACGCCCACAAGACCGGCAAGACGCTCAAGGAAGCCGGCATCGAGCTCGGCCATGTCGACGAGGAGACGTTCCTTCGCGTCGTGAAGCCGGAGACGATGATCGGGCGTTGATCGCGCCTAAAAGGCGAGGTTCACCCGTACCCCGATATTGTCCATTCCCGGGTTCTGCCGGCCGAACAGTTGCGCGTGGCTCAGGTGGATCCAGCTGGCTTCGGCGGTGATCCTCGGCGCGATCCTGACTCCGATCCCGACCTCGGGCGCGAACAGGATCCGCGAGCCGAACTCCTTCTTGTCGTTGAGAGGATTTTCGAAATCGGCGGCCGAGCCGGTGTGGACAGCGATCCCCAGGCCGGGCCGGATGTAGACCGAATCGCCGAATTTCATCGACAGTCCGGCCGCGGCGTAGCTGGTGCCACCCGAGCTGTTGAGGGCGCCGAACACATAGGGCTGGAGCGGGGTCCTGCCGATCCGCCCGCCGCGCCAGCCGAGCTGGATGTCGACTCCGTTTTCGGTGCCGCCGCTTTTCACCAGCGGCGTATCGACGTCATGCTTGTAAATCCCGCCGAATATTTCGCCCGCGGCCGCTGCCGCCGGTTGCAGCGCCAGCGCCGGCGCCAGCAGCAACGCGAGTGGAGCTTTGGTCAATTGGCCTCTCCCGAACAATCGAAGCGCTCAATGCTTGTGGCGGGGATTGGTGCCGCTCAGCCGCCCGACTGCCAGGCGCGGATGGCGTCGGTCGGGAACAGGAACATCCAGATGTTCAGCGTCAGATTGTCGCGCACCGCGGCCAGCGCCGCCAGCTCGAGAGCGATGGCGATCGCCGCCGTTACCGGCCACGGCAGCTTGCGCGCCAGCCAGAAGCCGGCCGCCATCATGGCGATGTCCATCATCGTGTTGACGACGCTGTCGCCGGTGTAGCCGATGGCGATGGTCGCCTCGCGGTAACGCTGGATCGTCCACTCGGTGTTTTCGAAGATCTCCCAGGCGGTTTCGAGTCCAAGGGCCGTAAGGAAGCGCCACTCGACCGGCCAGCGGCGCGCCACCAGCCACAAGGCCAGGTAAAACAGGAAGCCGTGGATGACATGGCTCGGCGAGTACCAGTCGGCCAGCATCTGGCTGGTCCGGGGGCTGTCTCCCGAGCTAACCCACAGGTCGATGTCGCCGCAGGTGCAGATTGCCGGCCGTCCCATCGCCAGCAGGATCGCCGCCGTCGCGCCGACAATCAGCAAAGCCGCAAGGGCGGTGCGGGATCGGCGAGCCATGCCTTTGCGTAGCAGAGTGCGGCGGCTTGCAAAGCCCGCGGCTTCAGTCGATCAATCGCGGCCATGCTTCGCGCTTACGGGCCAGGGTGCCAGGGACAATTGATCGACGCCGAGCGGGAGAAGATTCCGGATTCCGCGACGTGGATCGACCTCGATCAGCCGACCGACGCCGAAGAGCGCCTGGTCGAGCG
>CBIHLI010000074.1:0-6408 GCA_966210575.1 uncultured Sphingomonas sp. | reverse complement strand
CGCCCTGACTTATGTTCAGCGCAACTACAAGCCGACGACGATCATCGACCTGGCAACGCTGACCGGCGCGATCCTGGTCAGCCTCGGTCACGAATTCGGCGGCCTGTTCACGCCCGACGACAAGCTTGCCGATGCCTTGCTCGAGGCGGCCAGGGAAAGCGGCGACAAGCTGTGGCGGATGCCGCTCGGCGAGTCGTTCGACCGGCTGATCGATTCGCAGATCGCCGACGTCAAGAACGTCGGCCCGCGCGAGGGCGGCTCGATCACAGCGGCCGAGTTCATCCACCGCTTCGTCGACGAGGGCGTCAAATGGGCGCACCTCGACATCGCCGGCATGGCTTGGGCCGATAAGGCCGGAACCACCTACGACAAGGGCGCGACCGGCTTTGGGGTTCGACTGCTCGACCAATATGTGGCCGACACGCTCGAGAGCTAAGGCCGCATAGGTGCGGGTCGACTTCTACCAGCTTGGCTCGGTGCCGGTCGAACAGATCATCGCCAGCCTTGCCGAAAAGCTGCTCGAGCAGGACGAGCGGCTGCTGGTCGTCGCCGAGGACGAGGCGCTGCTGGCGCGGCTCGACCGGATCCTGTGGGACCAGGGCGCGGCAAGCTTCGGTCCCCACGGCCTAGCCGGCAGCGGCGAAGATTCCCGCCAGCCGATCCTGCTCGCGACCGCCACCGACCCTGCCAACCGGGCCCGCAACCTGCTGATCGCCGACGGCAAATGGCGCGACGCCGCGCTCGGCTTTCACCGCGCTTTCTACTTGTTCGATGCGGACAGCCTGGAAGAGGCCCGTGCCGCCTGGCGCTCGCTTGGCGAAAGCGAAGGTGTCGAGCGCCATTATTGGGCGCGCGAAAGTGGCCGCTGGACTGAAAAAGCGTCCGGCTGAGGTCCCTGCACGTAAACCTTGCGCATACCGGCTAGCCGGTCGCCCCTCGTCAACAATCGCTTCGTCGTAAACTGGTGCCGAAACGTTTACCCCTACCTCGCGCAGCCGAATTTTGCGCGACAGGAGGGCGTCACCGGCCGGTGCCCCGTTGTCCTCAACTCCCCCGTCGGGGCACCGGCCAACCCTCACGGTGTATTGACACACTAATACAGCCGCGATAGTTTGCGCCCTGGAAGGGGTGCTTCTCATGTACAGTCAGAACGATCTCGACGAAGCGGTCGCCGCGGGTGCGCTCAGCGCCGAATCCGCCACATCGCTTCGCAACTTCATCGAGGCCCAGCGTTCGCTGCCGGCGGTCGACGAAGAGCAATTCCGGTTAATCACCGGCTTTAACGACATCTTCGTCTCGATCGCCGCCGTGATCCTGCTGGTCGCGGTCGGCTGGATCGGCCAGTCGATCGGGGCGGCGATGGGAACCGCGGTCGAAGGCGACGGGCCATCGTTCCTGGCGCCTGCGGCGGTGGCCGCGACCAGCTGGGGCCTGGCCATGTTCTTCACCGCCAAGCGCCGCATGGCGCTGCCGTCCATCCTGCTCCTGCTGGCGTTCGTCGGCTCGCTTTTCGCCACCACCGCTTTCGCTCTGATCGCCGCGATCGGCCCTGACAGGGTCGAGAACAACGAGCAGATGGCGGGCGTTCTTGCCGCCGTTTCCGGGCTGGTCGCCGCCGGCGGCGCCTGGCTCCACTGGAAGCGATTCCATGTCCCGATTACCATCGCTGCGGGCGCCGCTGCCGTTGCCGCCATCGCCGTCGGGCTGCTGCTCGCCGCCCTCGGCCAGAATGTCGAGCAGTCGCAGAACGTCATCCTAAGCTTCGTGCTCGTGCTTGGAGTCGCGATCTTCCTGTTCGCGATGCGGTGGGATTCGTCGGACCCGGCGCGGGTGACCCGGCGCTCCGACGTCGCCTTCTGGCTGCACCTGTTGGCGGCGCCGATGATCATCCACCCGGTCTTCACCTTGCTCGGCCTGAACGACGGCACGGCAACGATCGGCGAAGGGCTGGTGGTGATCCTGCTTTACGTGATCATCGGGCTGACGGCGCTGGCGATCGATCGCCGCGCGCTGCTGGTCTCGGCGCTGGCTTACGTGCTGTTCGCGCTCAACGAGCTGTTCAAGCAGTTCGGAGCGATCGAGCTCAACTTCGCCTTGACGGCGTTGGTGATCGGATCGTCGCTGCTGCTGCTGTCGGCCTTCTGGCACCAGGCGCGCGAGCTAGTCGTTCGGCCGCTTCCGGAGGGCCTTCGCGCAAGGCTGCCGGTCCTGGATCGCGCGGCTTTGGTCAGCCAACCAGCCGCATGAACCGGCGCTCGAGCGGGGCGAGGACACCAGGAAGGTCGTCGCCCCGCTTGAGCACCATTCCATGCTCGCCGACCAATGCGAACGCCCCCTGCTTCAAGCGAAGCTCGGGTCGTTTTTCTATGCGGATCTCCGGTCGCTCGGAATGGCGCCGAAAGGCGGCGAATACAGCGAAATGGGGATGGTGGCCAAGCGCATAGTCGCGCCAATGGCCGGCGGCGACCATTCGGCCGTACAGATCCATGATCCGCATCAGCTCGGCACGGTCGAAGCTGGCGATTGGGCGCCGGTCCCGCGGGTGCGGAAACGGCGCGATCACGCTCAAGCGCGCTTGCTCCTGGCCGGAGCCGGCTCGACCGCTTGCTCCTTCACTTGCTGGCGGAGGGCGCGGATTTCCCGCTCAAGCTCGCAGAGCCGTGCGAGCATCGGATCGGCGATTTCGCTGCACGGTGTGCCGTAGGGGACAAACTCCTTGGGCTGCGCGGTATCGACGCCGACCGGCACGGTCTTGGCCGGGATGCCGATGACGGTAGCGCCCGCCGCCACGTCCCGGGTGACGACGGCATTGGCGCCGACCCTGGCGCCTTCGCCGACCTCGATCGGCCCGAGCACCTGGGCGCCAGAGCCGATGACGACGTTGCTGCGGAGCGTCGGGTGACGCTTGCCGGCGACGCCATCGGTCGGGTTGGTCCCGCCCAGCGTCACGCATTGGTAGATGGTGACGTCGTCGCCGATCTCGGCGGTCTCGCCGATAACCGTGAAGCCGTGGTCGATGAAGAAGCGCTTGCCGATCACCGCTCCCGGATGGATGTCGATCGCCGTCAGGAACCGCGCGAGATGGTTGACCATCCGCGCCAGCAGATAGAGCCTGCCGCCGTACAGCCAGTGGGCGATGCGATGGAAGGCTAGCGCCCAGGCGCCGGGATAGATCAGGATCTCCAAGCGCGACCGGGCGGCGGGATCGCGCGCCTTCACCGAATCGAGATAGTCGATAAGTCCGGAATGCATTGTTCCCAATCTATGGCCGACGACGGTCGATTGCCAGAGGGCCGCGCTATGCTGGCCTAAATCGTCGGAATTGATTATGGCTGAGCGATTGATTGGATTTATCGATTACGATGCTGATCCACCTGCCGACCATCAAGCAGCTGCAATATCTGGTGGCGCTTCGCGAGCATGGCCATTTCGGCAAGGCGGCCGACGCCTGCTTCGTCACCCAGTCGACGCTTTCCGCAGGCCTGCGTGAGCTCGAATCCCTGCTCGGGGTGACGCTGGTCGAGCGCACGCGCCGGGTGGTCCGGTTCACCGCGCTTGGCGAAAAGGTCGCCGACAAGGCGGTCCGCCTGCTTCGCGAGGCCGAAGAGCTTGCCGATCTCGCCCGGGCCGAGGGCAAGCCGTTGCACGGCGAACTTCGGCTCGGGGTCATCCCGACCATCGCGCCGTTCCTGCTGCCGGCGATGCTTCCCCGGCTTCGCCAGCAGTGGCCGAGCCTCAAGCTTTATTTGCGCGAGGAGCCCAGCCAGTCGGCGTGCGAGGCGCTGCAGCGCGGCCAGCTCGACTGCGTGCTTCTGGCGCTGCCGTTCAATTGTGGTGACGTCGACTCGGCGCCCCTGTTCGACGACCGCCTTTTCGTCGCCTTCCCGCGTGGTGAAGCGCCGAGCGGAGCATCGGTCGGGGTCGACGCGATCGACGAGAAAAGGATGCTCCTTCTCGAAGACGGGCACTGCTTGAAGGATCATGCCCTGGCAGCCTGCAACCGGCCGGACCTGCGCGCCCAGGCGGCGATGATGGGCACGTCGCTGCACACCCTTGTGCAAATGGTCGACAATGGCCTCGGGGTGACCTTTATCCCGTCAATGGCGATCGAAGCCGGCATTCTCGAAGGCACCCATGTTGACGCCAAGCCGCTTCGGTCCAATCACGGCTTTCGCCGCATCGCCCTGATCTGGCGCCGGTCGAGCCCGCGCGAGAACGAGTTCCAGTTGCTTGCCTCCGTCCTGCGAGCGATCATTCGCGAAATTAGCCCACAGCTGACGGCGATCGACCCGCGCGAATTGGCGCTTGAGCAATTGTGCGATTGAGCTGAGCCCGGATTTGCCGCGGCGCCCCCGGGGGAGGGGCAGTCGGGGGGAGCGCCGCGGCGGCCGTAACTCTATTTCGCCATGACCGGTTCGGGCGCAGCTGACCTGGCGGCCTTGGCGGGCCGGCGAAGATCGAATCGGTCGGCGTTCATCACCTTGGTCCAGGCGGCGATGAAGTCGCGCACGAACTTCTCCTTCGCGTCGTCGGCCGCATAGACCTCGGAGATTGCTCGGAGCTGGGCATTCGAGCCGAACACAAGGTCGGTCCGGGTCGCGGTCCACTTCTGCTCGTCCGTCTTGCGGCAGGTGCCGACGAAGGTCTCGTCGCTGTGGTCGTCGACCTGCTTCCACGCCGTACCCATGTCGAGCAGGTTGACGAAGAAGTCGTTGGTCAGCTGCCCGACCCGGTCGGTGAGCACGCCATGCTTCGAATTGCCCTGGTTGGCGCCCAGCACGCGCAGGCCGCCGACCAGCACGGTCATCTCGGGCACGCTGAGGCCAAGCAGCGAGGCGCGATCGATCAGCAGCTCCTCGGTCGGCACATTGTACCGGACCTGCAGATAGTTGCGGAAGCCGTCCGCCCTGGGCTCGAGGAACTCGAAGCTTTCGGCATCGGTCTGTTCCTCGCTCGCGTCGCCGCGGCCGCTAGTGAACGGCACGGCGAGCTCGAAGCCTGCATCCTTCGCCGCTTTTTCCACCGCGGCGCTGCCGCCGAGCACGATTGCATCGGCAAGCGAGATCTTGCCGCGCAGCTCGTCGAGCCTGGCAAGGATCTTGGCAAGCTCGGGCGGGTCGTTGACCTCCCAGTCTTTCTGCGGGCTGAAGCGGATCCGTGCACCGTTGGCGCCGCCCCGGTGATCGGACCGGCGGTAGGTCGCGGCCGAAGCCCAGGCTGCCTTGACCAGCTCACTGACCGTCAGTCCGCTGTCGAGGATTTTTGCCTTGAGAGCGGCGACGTCGCTGTCGCTCGGCGTCGAACCGGCGGGGATCGGGTCCTGCCAGATCAGGTCCTCGGCCGGCACTTCCGGGCCGAGGTAACGCGACTTCGGCCCCATGTCGCGATGGGTGAGCTTGAACCAGGCGCGAGCGAAGGCGTCCGCGAATTGGTCGGGATTGGCCCGGAACCGCTCGGCGATCTTGCGATATTCGGGGTCCATCTTGAAGGCCATGTCGGCGGTCGTCATCATCGTCGGCACGCGGCGATCGGGGCTGTGGGCACCCGGCGCCATGTCTTCGGGCTTCTGGTCGACCGGCTGCCACTGCTTGGCCCCCGCCGGGCTGGTGACCAGCTCATATTCGTAGTCGAGCAGCATGTGGAAATAGTTCATGCTCCACTGGATCGGGGTCGGCGTCCACGCCCCCTCGAGTCCGCTGGTGATGGTATGGTCGCCCATTCCGCTCTCGTGCCCGCTCTGCCAGCCGAGGCCCTGCTGGGCGATGTCGGCGCCTTCGGGTTCCGCTCCGACCTTCGATGCGTCGCCGGCGCCGTGGCACTTGCCGAAAGTGTGACCGCCAGCGGTTAGGGCGAGGGTTTCCTCGTCGTTCATCGCCATTCGAGAGAACGTCATTCGAATGTCGCGGGCCGACTTGAGCGGGTCGGGGTCGCCGTCGGGGCCTTCGGGATTGACGTAGATGAGGCCCATTTGCACCGCGGCGAGCGGGTCTTCGAAGGCCTTGCCCTCGACGATCCGGGTCTTGGCTCCGCGACCGACCCAATTCTCTTCGGTGCCCCAGTAAACGTCGCGCTCGGGCTCGTAGATATCCGCGCGGCCGCCGCCGAAGCCGAAGATCGGCCCGCCCATCGACTCGATGGCAACGTTGCCGGCCAGGATCAGCAGGTCCGCCCAGCTGAGATTGCGGCCGTATTTCTGCTTGATCGGCCATAGCAGCCGCCGCGCCTTGTCGAGGTTGGCGTTGTCCGGCCACGAATTAAGCGGAGCGAAGCGCTGGTTGCCGGAATTGGCGCCGCCGCGGCCGTCGCCCGTCCGGTACGTCCCGGCGGCGTGCCAGGCCATGCGGATGAAGAACGGGCCGTAATGCCCATAGTCGGCCGGCCACCACGGCTGGCTGTCGGTCATCAGCG
>CBIHLI010000073.1:0-6492 GCA_966210575.1 uncultured Sphingomonas sp. | reverse complement strand
TCTCGCCGCCGACTGCAACCGCTCGCGACTGTCGAAGCTGGCACCACGAGCCACCCGGGCCAATGCTACGGTCGAAACCCGGCTGCTCAATCCGCCGAGCGAGCTCGTCGAGCTTGCCGATTGGCGCGAGTCTGCCGACCTGGTGCTGGTCGATGCCCCCTGCTCGGGCAGCGGGACCTGGCGGCGCAATCCCGAAGCGCGGTGGAGGCTCGATGAGCAGCGCCTCGTGCGGCTGACGGCGGCGCAGGCCCGACTGCTCGATATCGCCGCTCAACTGGTCAGGCCGGGCGGATCGTTGGTCTATGCCGTCTGCTCGCTGCTGACGCGGGAAGGGGCCGCACAAATCCGATCCTTCTTAGGGTCCCGTTCAGCTTGGGTCGCGCAGGATATTTTGGACGGGTGCGGGCGCTTGGACGGCGACGGCCGGCTGCTGACACCGGGCCATGACGCGACCGACGGCTTTTTCATCGCGCGTCTCGTTAAGCCATGCTAGGGAGCACGGCGCGATCGATGGAGAAAGTAATGCGGAATTTCGTGCGTTTTCTGATGGTTGGGGCGGCTGCGACCTTGCTTGCCAGCCCGGTGGTCGGGCAGCTGCCCGATAGCCAGATCACCCCGCAATCGGTTCAGCTGCAGCGGCAGGCCGAATCACAGATCGCCGCCGGCAAGCTCAGCGAAGCAGCCGACCTACTCGAAACCGCGCTTGCGGTCGATCCGCGCAACCGCTCCGCTTTCGTCGACCTCGCGCGCGTCGCCAAGCAGCAGAAGCTGTTTGGAAAGTCGGTCCGGCTGGCCAACGAAGCGCTTCAGCTGGAGCCCAACGATCTCGATGCGATCGAAGTGCAGGGTGAGGCAATGGTCGAGCTCGGCGCGATCCCGCGGGCGAAGGAGAATCTCGCCAAGCTTCAGAAGCTTTGCGGAAACAACCCCTGTCGCCAGGTCGCGGCCCTTTCGGCCGCAATCTCGCGCGGGCCGACGGTCGCTGCCGCGACCACGCCCGAGGTTCCAAAGAAGAACTAGCTGAGCGCTCGCGCCAGGCCGACGTAATCCGCGACGGAGAGCGTCTCCGCGCGCCGTTGCGGGTCGATTCCCAGTTCGCCGAGCGCATCGAGTGCGCCCGGAACGCCCTTCAGGCTCGATCGAAGCATTTTGCGCCGCTGGCCGAATGCGGCCTCCGTCAGCCGCTCGATCTGCTTCGGATCGACGCCGTCAGGCGATTCCAGCGGCGTGATGTGGATCACAGCGGACGCAACCTTCGGCGGCGGCACGAATGCCGAGCGACTGAGCTGCAGGGCAATTCGCGCATCGGAGCGCCATTGGGCGAGGATCGACAACCGGCCGTAAGCGCCGCTTCCGGGGCGGGCGACGATCCGCTCCGCCACCTCTTTCTGGAACATCAAGGTCAGCGACCGCCACCATGGCGGCCAACCGCCGGTCAGCCAGCGTAGCAACAGGGCGGTCCCGACGTTGTACGGAAGGTTGGCGACGACCCGGGCTCCGCCGCCGACAAGCTCGGTTTCGTCGATCCGCATGGCGTCGGCCTCGACGATCTTGAGTTTTCCGGGAAAGTCCGCGCCCAGCTCGGCAAGCGCCGGAATGAAACGGCGGTCGCGCTCGACGGCGACGACGCTTGGGCCACGCTCGAGCAGCGCCCGGGTCAGTCCGCCCGGGCCGGGCCCAACCTCATAGACTGTGTCGCCGGCGATCTCGCCCGGGATCGCGGCGATTTTCGCCAGCAGCTGGCGGTCGAGGATGAAGTTCTGGCCGAGCGCCTTGCTGGCCTGCAGCCCGTGGCGGGCGATGACGTCGCGAAGCGGCTCGGGCTGGCTCACACCGCGCCAATACGATTCAGGGCGCAGTCTCCGGCCAGGCGCAGCGCCGCCGCCATCGGCCGCGGGTCGGCACGGTCCCCGCCGGCGATGTCGAACGCGGTGCCATGGTCGGGAGCAGTGCGGATGATCGGCAGGCCAAGGGTGATGTTGACCGCATCGGCGAAATGCAGCGCCTTCACCGGGATCAGCGCCTGGTCGTGATACATGCACAGGGCCGCATCGTAGCGGGCGCGGGCGCTTTCGTGGAACAAGGTATCGGCGGGATGGGGACCAGTCACCCGCCAGCCTTCAGCGCGAAGCGCGGCGATGGCCGGCTCGATCACCTCGATCTCGGTGGTGCCGAGCAGCCCGCCCTCGCCCGAATGGGGATTGAGGCCGGTGATCGCCAGACGCGGCTCGGCAATTCCGAAATTGCGCTGCAGGCCGCGAAGGGTCGTGCGGCCGCGCGATTCGATCAGCGCCGAAGTCAGATGCTCTGGAACATCGCGAAGCCGGATGTGGGTCGTGACCGGAACTGTCCGGAGCGTCGGCCCTGCCAGCATCATCACCACGTTGCCCGAGGCGATCCCGCAGCGCTCGGCGACGAACTCGGTCTGGCCGGGATGCCTGAACCCGATCGAGTAAAGTTGTTCCTTCGACACCGGCCCGGTGACGACACCGGCCGCCGAACCCGAACGGGCGAGGCCGACCGCGATTTCCAGCGCGTCGAGCGAGCAATGCGCGCCGGCGACGCTGGGATGGCCGGGCCGGTCGGCTTCCGGCGACGGGATCTGGATCAGCGGCAAACCGATATCGAACGCGGATTCGGCTTCGCGCGGATCGTCGATTGTCGCCAGCGGGCCGTCCCATACCGCCCGAACCGAGCGGGGATCGCCGATCGCAACGAACGGCGGCAGGCTGAAAAGGCCGCGGTTGTCCCAGCATTTCGCCAGAACTTCCGGCCCGATTCCGGCCGGATCGCCGAGCGAAACCGCAAGCGGAGGAAGCGGGTTGGCCGTCACCCGCGGCGCTCTAGCGGAATTCGATCACCGCATCACGCCGCAGATCGCGCAGGTAGCGGCGGGCGCGCATGTTGACCCGCTCCTCGTTGAGCTGCGCATAGACCTGATCGAAGCTCGGCGCGGTCGGATCGACTTCATCGCGGCCGCACAGGACGAGCACGCGCACGCCTTCCTCGATCGATCCGAACGGCGGGCTCGCCTGGCCGACCTGCAGCGGAAGCATGATCTCCTGCAGCGCTGGCGGAAGGTCGCGCAGCTTGATGTCGTCGCTGGACACGACCTCTGCCTTGAAGTCGGCGGCAATCTTTTCCGCTCCACCACAACCGGCGACGTTGCGCGCCGCCTCGCCAAAGCGGGCGACAAGCGGTTCGGCCTGCTGGCGGGACGTTCCCGCCGGAAAGGCCACCGAAATCTGCTTCAGGCTGAGAACGGCGTTGCGCGGGTCGGGCGCGAGGACCTTGCGCTCGTCCTGGACGGCGATGATCGAAACTCCGCCGGGGACCGGAATCGGGTCGCTGAGCTGACCGGGCCGCATCGACTGGACCACGGCGGCGATCGCCTGCGGCAGCTGGGCTGGCCGGACCCAGCCGAGGTCGCCGCCCACCGCCGCCGTCGAGGCTTCCGAATATTGGCGCGCGTAAGCGGCGAACGAGGCACCATTCTTGATCTGCTCGATGATCTGGCTTGCGGCGGTGGTCGCCTGCGCGACATTGCCGCCCGGTGCCGACAGATAGATTTCGCCGACTCGATATTCGTTCGTCCCCTTGGCGGCATTGAGACGGTCGAGCACAGCCTTCACCTCGTCGTCGCCGACGCTGACTCCGCTTTCGATTCGCTTTTGCTGAAGCCGGCCCCAGGCGAGCTCACCCTCGATCTGGCGGCGGATCGACCTGATCGATGAGCCGCTCGCCCTGAGCACCTCGGCGAGCTGCTCGGGGGTCTGCTTGTTCTGTGTGGCGACTCGCAGGACGGTCTTGTCGATGTCGGCCGGTGCGACCGTGATCTTGTCCGCCTTGGCGGCCTGGATCTGGAGGGTTTCGTCGATCAAATTGCGGAGCACCTGCTGGCGCAGCTCCTCGACCTGGTCGGCGGGTATTCTGCCGCCGCTCGACATAGCCAGGAGCATCAGGCGCTGGTCGATGTCGGACTGAGTGATCACCGCACCGTTGACGATCGCCGTCGCCTTGACGACCGACGGCATGGTCGAACCGAACAGCGTCGGGTTTTCGGGAAGATTGAGCGGCCGGTTGCCGGGCGCCGCAGCCGCCGGAGTCGGTGCCGAACCGGTCTGGGCAACCGCGGCGGTCGCCGCTCCAAGCGCTACGACCATCATGCCCATCCGGCCGCGAGTCCGGAGGAATTCAGAAACTGCCACCACCAATTTTCCCTTATTGCCCAAACAAATCCGCGAGTTTGCCTTTAGCCGTGCCCGCTGAACGCAAGCTTAGCGGCCGAGGCCCTTCAATGCTATCTGGAGCGCGAAGGTGCTGCCCTTGCGGAACTCCCCGAGGCGCTCATAGTCGCGCCGCCAGGTTAGGCCAAGCTCAAGGCATTCGTCCTCATAGGCGACGCCCAGGCGGTTGCGCACCGGCTCCCAGCCATCGGCCAGCGAGAAGGCGTCCTCGTCCTTGTCGGTGAGGTCGAGCACGGTCGCTCCGAAGATCGACCAGTAACGGCCGATCTTGAGCCGTGCGGCTAGTCGAAGCTCCTCTCGGTCGCGCAGGTCCTCGATCGTCGGGTTGATGTCGCGGTTGAGGCGCAGGTAGCCGATCTGCGCATAGGTCTGGTCGCTGCCGATCGTCAGGTCGACCTCGTTGCGGCGGACCGCGAAATTGTCCTTGTCGACTCGGTAGCGGTGGGTGACGTCGATGAACCGGCCGTAGCGGACTCGGGTTCGGCCGACGATGTCCGACAATCGGTCGGTCAGGCCGGTGCCTTCGGGAAAGATTCCCGGCCGGCGATTGAGCCGATAACTCTGGCCGATCGTCGTGCTGATCGACAGGTTGGGGCGATCGTAGAACCACTCCAGGCCATAGGTCACGCGCGACGAATCCTCCCAGCGGTCGTAACCCGGGAAGCGGTTGAGGGCGAACAGGTTGCTGTCCTCGAGGTCGACCGAGCGCGCGTCCTCGTTGGGGATCGACAGGTTCGGGGTCGGTGGCGTGGCGACGATCTGGACGCGTGGAACGACCCGCTGGAGGCCGCCGAACAGCGGCCCGATCAGCGGCCATTGCATGTCGGCCGCAAGCGCGGCGATGCCGCGCGTGTGCCAGCCGTCGGTGCCGCGATAGATCGGCACCACGGTCTCCGCTGCATCTTCGGTGTGATAGACGTCGCCGCGGGCATAAGCGGTGAGGGTCAGCTGCTGGCCCATCGCGGTCAGCCAGCGTCGGTCCCAGCGCGCGCTGGCGAACGCCCGCTGGGTGTCCTGTCCCTCGATCCGAAGGATGGCGAGGCTATTGGCCTGCAGCTGGACTTTTCCGCCGAGCACCGGCGGTTCGAGATTGAAGCGGGCGTCGATTGCCGGAAGCGCGATCGGGATCTGTTTCTGGACGTCGTCGACGCGCAGGCCCTGAAACGCCCAGCCAGCGATCGACACGTAGCTGTTAGGGCTGATCCGCTCGGCATTGATGAAGTTGCGCAGGCGATCGTCGCGAGTGATGTCGTACCGCCGGGTGACGGTCTTGTCGCTCGCCCATCTCAGGACGCCGGTGACGCTCCACAGCGGGTCGAGCTGATATTTGCCATTGGCCTCGAAATAGCCGCGCAGCTGGCGGTCGCCGTCCTCGCTCGGAGTGAGATCGAAATTGTCGACCTTGCCATAGGTAAGGAAGCCGCCGATCTGGAACGCGCCGAGGCTGTTGAGCTCGCGATAGCGGGCCTCCATCGCCGGCAACGTGCCGGTGTAGACGTGCGGGATCAGCGCCAGGTCGCGGTTGGGCGCGATCCGCCAGTAATATGGCAGGGCGACCTCGAAGCCGTTGTTCCGGGAAATCTTGAGCTCCGGGACCAACCAGCCGGTGGCGCCTTCGCCGTCGGTACCGACGCTGAAGACTGGCAGCAGCGGCAGCTCGACGCCGAAGATCCGCAGCCGGCCGCCGCGGAATCGGACCCGGCCGTTGGCCGGGTCGTCGATCACTTGGGCGGCGGTGATCATCCAGCTCGGATTCTTCGGGCAACCCTCTTCGGTCGTCACCGGGCAGGGAGAATATGCGGCATTCTCCAGGGTGATGACGCCGTCGGCGCGAGTGCCGCGCTCGGCGGCGATTCGGCCGCCGCTTTCCAGCACGACCAGCAGGTTGTCGACCGTGCCGTCGCGCAGCGAATCGGTGAGCACGACGCTGTCGCCGACCAGCTTGTCGCCGCGAGGGTCGACGACGACGACGTTGCCCGAGGCGCGGATCACGCCGGTTTTGCGATTCCAGTCGACCCGATCGGCGGCGAGGTAATTGCCTTCGCGAGACATCCGGATCCGTCCCACGGCGGAGACGATATCGTTCTCGCTGTCATAGATGACCTGGTCGGCGCTGAACTCGACGATCGCCTCGGGCTCGGCAGCCTCGGTCACAGGCGCCTCCTGCGCCGCAGCCACGGCGGGGCCGATCAGCAGGGGCAGGGCGGTCCACCAGATCAACCGATTAGCCACTGCACTCGTCTTC
>CBIHLI010000072.1:0-6547 GCA_966210575.1 uncultured Sphingomonas sp. | reverse complement strand
GCCCTTTGGCGAGCACCAGGGCGTTGAAGCGATCGGTGGCGCGGCGCGCGCAGCCGGCTGCATCGCGCTCGGCTTCCTCCTCGCTGCAGCCGAGCAGCGCCGCCATCTCGACCTTGTGCGGAAGCAGGATCGCCGGCATCTGGCGCGCCCGGCAGTCGTCCGCGAGCGCGGGCAGCGAGTAGAGCAAGGCGGCGTCGAGGATCACCGGCATCGGCAGGGCGAGCAGGGTCCTGGCGATTTCGGAAGAAACCTCGTCGTCAGTCATTCCCGGGCCGGCAACCACGCCGCAGCAGGTCTTCACATGCTCGGCGATGCAATCGATCACTGCCAGCGTAAATCCGCCGTCCGAAGCTTCCGCGATCGGCACCACCTTGGCTTCGGGGACCTGGATCGACAGCGCGCTCGCCGTGCTTTCGACGGTGATCACCGTCACCTGGCCGACACCGCTGCGCATCGCCGCCGACGTCGCCAGCGCCGCAGAACCGGGCGTGTAGCGGCTCCCCGCGATCACGACGACATAGCCGTGCGCGGTCTTGTCCGAGTCGGGATAGGGTGGAAGCGGAAGCTGCTTCAACTCCGAGCGGGTGAGATCGCGCGGCTCCGCGCTCATCGCGATCCCGCCATCACGTCGCGCGCCGAGGTCTTGGGAGCGCCTTCGGCATCGAGCGGAGCGCCATAGTTCCAGGTCGTCAGTTGCGGCACGCACTGTCCCTGCTCGTCGGGCTCGAAATCATAGATACAGATGCCGCAGTTGAGGATCTCCGCCTCGCGGTCGATGGTCATGATCTGCTCTTCCTCGAGCTCCTCGAGGATGTAGCGGAAGCAGAACACCACCACCTGGTGGCAGACGACCAGCACTCGGCGGTCGGAATAATGGAGGTTGATGGTGTTGAGCACCGACCGCAGGCGCAGGATCACGTCGGCCCAGCTCTCTCCACCGGGCGGCCGATGGTAAAATTTGCCGAGCATTGCCTTGTGCGCCGCTTCTTCGGGAAAGCGTTCACGGATGCCGATGTCGGTCAAACGGTCGAATATCCCGAACTCGCGCTCGCGCAGGCGCTCGTCGATGTGCGGCTGTGCCGGGCCGCCGGCGAGGGCGCCCGCCTCGCAGATAATCTGCGCCGTCTGCTTGGTGCGCAGGTAAGGCGAGGAGATGATGACCTCCGGGCGCTCGTCCGACGGCAACGATGCGAACCAGTCGCCGGCCGCCTTGGCCTGGAGGTGGCCGAACTCCGAAAGCGGGACGTCGACGTCGCGAATGTCGATGCCGATCTCATGATGGCCGGCGCGGTCGGCGATCTCGCGCGCGACGTTGCCCTGGCTTTCCCCGTGACGGACCAGCCACAGCCGCGCGGGCCAGTTCTGTCGCTTCCTCATGAAACAGACAAAGCGCGAGCCGCCGATTCTTTCCGGCGCAACAGCTGAACGGCTCGATTCGCAACTTCGCGCATTGGTGACTGCCATGAGCATTAATCCTGCCACGACTTTCGCCGGTTTCTTTCAGGCCGGCTTCGAATGCTCGTCGCATCGCCGCCGCGACGGCGTTCGCCTCGACCTGATCAAGGCGACGTCGCATGATCGCCATGTTCGGCAAGATTATCGCCAGTGCGCGGACCTTGGTTTCCGGACGCTGCGGGATGGGCTGCGCTGGCATCTGATCGAGCAATCCGCCGGCCGCTACGATTGGTCGAGCTGGATGCCGGCGCTCGAGGCGGCGGAGGAGAGCGGGCTGCAGATCATCTGGGACCTGTTCCACTACGGATCGCCCGATCACGTCGACCAGGCGGATCCCGACTTTCCGAAGCGCTTTACCGACTTCGCGGTCGCGGCGTTGGAAGTCCAGCAGTCGGTCAGCAGCCGGCCTGCCAGCGTGTGCCCGCTCAATGAAATCAACTTCCTGTCCTGGGCGGTCGACGACGGCTATTTTCCCCGCGTCGGCCCGAAGCAGCGGGGCTGGTTCAAGCGCCAGTTGGTGACGACCGCGATCACCGCGGCACGCGCGATCCGCGAGCAATGGCCCAAATCGACGATCGTCTGGGCCGAGCCCCTGATCCACATCGCTCCGCACGACCGTCGGCGGCAGACGATCCGCGCCGCCGAGCAGAATTTGAAGGGGATGTACGAGGCCTATGACTGGATTCTGGGCCTTGCCGAGCCCGAGCTCGGCGGCGATCCCTCGCTGGCCGATGTCGTCGGCTGGAACTTCTACCCGCACAACCAATGGTATTACCAAGGCCCTACGATCCCCATGGGCCATCACGAATACCGGCCGCTGGCCGACATGCTGGCGGAAGTCGCGGAGCGATATCGCAAGCCGCAGTTCATTGCCGAAACCGGGGCGGAAGGATCCGGCCGTCCCGCCTGGCTGCATTATGTGTGCGACGAAGTTCGGGCGGCTCAAGGCCGGGGAGTCCGGATCGACGGCATCTGCCTCTACCCGATCACCGCCTATCCCGGCTGGGACAATAGCCGCCATTGCCAGGTCGGCCTGCTGTCGACGATCGGCTCGGACGGCAAGCGCGACGTCTATCGTCCGCTTTACGACGAGCTGCAGCGGCAAAAGGCGATCTTCGGCATCGAGGAGTCGGGTCGAAGGCCCAGCCGTGTGCGAATGGCCGGGGGAAACCTCTAATGCTCAAACGACCGGGGCGGGCCTGGGCTCGTCTGAAGGCGTTCCGATAAACGGCCAGCCATCCTTCCATTCGATTCGATCGATCAGCAGGATCCGGCGGCTGTTGATTTCATCTTCCTGCCGCTGGCGCGGGCGGTTCACGTCGATCGCATGATAGAGCATCCATTGCTGGCCCGCCTTGTCGTCGATTACGCAATTGTGGCCGGGGGCGAGCCAGCGCTCGCTCTTGTAGAGCATCAGGCTGTGCGGCACGCCCTTCGCCTGCTCGAGTGTTTCGAACAGCCCCGTCGGCTCACGCGAACGGGCAACCATCACGCCATATTCGGCTTCCGGCCCGCAACAATTGTCGCCTGAGTAGAACAGGTAATGGAAGTCGTCGTGACGGATCACCCAGCAGGCTTCGACTAGTCGCGGGAAGGCTCCCTTGACGGGATTGGGCCAGACCAGGTCGATCGGCTCGCTGTCCGGCGCGAAAGACATCTTGTCGTCGGCCAGTTCCTGGACCTTGATCGGCTGAAAGCCGGAGCCCCAGTAAAGATAGCATTTGTCGCTGACGGGGTCCTGGAACACCATCGGGTCGATATATTCGAAGCCCATGCCCAGCAGCAGCGGCATGCCCATGTCGACGAACGGGCCAGCCGGGGATGTCGCGGTGGCGATGGCCAGGCAATGACCGCGCTCAGGAACGTCGCAGGCATCCGGAGTCGCCGAATAGTACATGAGGTAGCGATCGCCGTCCTGCAGCACGTAGGGCGCCCAGAAATCCTGCGTTTCTCGTGCCCAGTCCGGCTTTGCGGGCAGCGCGTCGCCGAGATGCTGCCAGTGCAGCAGGTCGGCCGATCGCGCGACCTGGATATTTATCCATTCCCCGTCGCGCAGCGTTTGAGTTGCATAGGCGTAATAGAATCCGTCGGGCGCCAGGATCACCGACGGGTCGGGAAAGTCCAGGTCCAGGACCGGATTGGTGTAGGTTGCTTGCGCTACCGCTCGCGTGACGTTGTCGCCGGGCATCGCATGCTGGTTCATTCGGCCGCTACCGCAGTCTCCTGCGGCGCTCCAAGCCGACGCTTGGCGTCGAGCCGCCTGAAGGTCGCCAGCGCCTGGCCGACGATCTGGTCCATGTTGTAATAGCGATAGGTGGCAAGCCGGCCGACGAATGTCACGTCGTCGGTGGCATCCGCGAGCGCCTCGTAGCGCTTGTAGAGCGCCTGGTTCTCGGCGCGCGGGATCGGGTAATAGGGATCGCCTTCGGCGGACGGATATTCATAGGTGATGGTGGTGAGCGGATGCTCCTGCCCGGTCAAATGCTTGTATTCGCTGACGCGGGTGTAGGGCACGTCCGGGTCGGGGTAGTTGACCACCGCAACCTCCTGGTGCCGTGGCTTGTCGAGGGTTCGGTGGTCGAACCTGAGGCTTCGGTACGGAAGCTTGCCGAACCGATAGTCGAAATATTCGTCGACCGGGCCGGTGTAGATGATGTGCCCGGCGATCTCGTGCGCTCGTTCCCTGAGTTCGCGGAAGTCGGTCCCGAGCATTTTGTCGATCAGCGGATGGTCGAGCATCCGTTGGAACATCGCCGTATAGCCGTCGCGCGGCATCGCCTGGAACTTGTCGGTGAAATAGCGATCGTCGGTGTTGGTCCGGGTCGGGATGCGCGAGGTCACCTGCTTGTCGAGCTCGCTCGGGTCGAGCCCCCATTGCTTGCGCGTGTAGCCGCGGAAGAACAGTTCATAGAGCTCGCGCCCGACGGCGTTGATGACCACGTCCTCGGAGGTGCGGATATCCTCGACCGGCTCGGCGCGCGCGGCGAGGAATTGCGCCGCCTGCTCGTCGGTCTCGAGGCGGGCGTCGAACAGCGCGTTGAGCGTCGTCCGGTTGATCGGGATCGGCACCAGTTGGTCGCGGACGCGGGCGCGGACGCGATGCTCGTACGGCCGCCATTGCGTGAACTGCGACAGATAGTCGACGACCGCGTCGCTGTTGGTGTGAAAGATGTGCGGCCCGTACTTGTGGTAGAGGATTCCGGCTTCGTCCTTCTCGTCATAGGCGTTGCCGCCGACATGGTCGCGGCGGTCGATCAGCAGCACCCGCGCGCCGTGCCGGCTCGCCAGCCGCTCGCTGATCACCGAACCGGCGAAGCCGGCGCCGACGACGAGATAGTCGTAGGGTTTTCGCCCTTCGCGGGCGCCAATGACGGCGGTCATTCCGCGGCCACCAGCAGGGCGGACGCATCGTTTCCGGTGCGATCGCCGAGAAGCTCGGCGATCAGCGCCGCCATCCGCGCTTGCGTGGTGCTCCAGCTGGTTGCCGACAAAAGCAGGTCGGCCTCGGCCAGCCATGCGCCTTCGCGCTCGAGGCCGAGCGTGCGCTGGCATTGATCGACGAACTCTTGTGGGCTGTTGGCAATTCCGACGCCCCGGAGATGGCCGTAATGGCGGACGACGTCCCTCACCGGTGTCGAGACCACCGGCTTGCCGCCGGCAAGATATTCGGGGGTCTTGGTCGGCGAGATGAACTGGGTCGAATCGTTCATCGCGAACGGCATCAGGGCGACGTCCCAACCGGCCAGATAGGCCGGAAGCTGCTCATACGTCTTAGGCCCCAGATAATGGATGTTGGGCCGCTTCGGCAGCTCCTCCTCCGAAATCTTCACGACCGGCCCGACCATGATGAACGACCAATCGGGTCGCAGCTCGGCGACCCGGTCGAGCAGCTCGGTATCGAACCGTTCGTCGATCACACCGAAGAAGCCGAGCCGCGGGTGTGGGATTGCGGCCTGGTCGTCCGGTTCGGCAAGCGCCGTGCGCGCGGTCTGGAAATGTCGGCGGTCGACCGATGAGGGGAATAGATGGACGCTGTCGTGACGGTCTTTCTTGGCCTCATAGAGGCTGGTACCGCCGGTGAAGACGAGGTCGGCTCGCTGCAGCAGCTCCTGTTCGAGATCGAGCAGCTGGGGCGGCGCGAAGCGGAACTTCGAAAGCTCGTCCATCGCGTCATAGACCGTCACGCTCACGTCGAGGTCGCGCGAAAAGGGCAGCATCATCGGCGTGTAGTACCAGGCGACGATCGGCCGGCTAAGCCCCGCCGAATAAGCGTCGAGTAGCCGCTTCAATGCTGCGGTGCGGCGCGTCTCGCTCATACCCTCCGGCACGTGTGGAGTGACGATCCGCACCTGCGGGAAATCTTCGGCCGAGCGAACCTTGAGAAGGGCAGTCTCGCGCTTGCCGATCTCGACCGGCTCTTCCCAGAAGACAACCGTCATGTCGTCGGCGAAGCGGCTCATCAAATGCTGGGGCCGCTGGAACACGAAATCCCACCGCAGGTGCGAGAAGCACAATAGCGTTGGGCGGCTGTCATTCGGCGCCGAGTGCTCGGCTTCCGACTCAACTGGCACTCCGACGCTGGTCAGCATTTTGGCTAGTCCTCCTGTTGGTTTCTGTTGGTTTGAATGACAATTATTGAACGGGTCGAGCGCCATCGCGGTTCCGGGGCATTGACGCAGGTGAATCAAAATCTAACCTGTTGCAGTGCAGCATGACCGGCACCGGCGATTGACCGGCACCGTTCCGCCGTGGAAGACACGCCCCAACAGCCGGTCACACAGGGGAAACCATTGGCGACCACCATCGAAGAGCTGGAGAAACGCCGCGAGCTGGCGCGCCTCGGCGGCGGCGAAAAGCGTATTGCGGCGCAACATGCGAAGGGTCGGCTGACCGCGCGCGAGCGCCTGTCCGTCCTGCTCGACCCCGGCAGTTTCGAAGAATATGACATGTTCGTCGAGCACAATTGCGCCGACTTCGGCATGGAAAAGCAGAAGATCCCCGGCGATGGAGTCGTTACGGGTTCGGGCACGATTAACGGCCGCCTGGTCTGCGTCTTCGCCCAGGACTTCACCGTGTTCGGCGGCTCGCTGTC
>CBIHLI010000071.1:0-6601 GCA_966210575.1 uncultured Sphingomonas sp. | reverse complement strand
CCTGCCAGACCCGGACTTCCGCCGGCACCTTCAGGCTTTCCTCGACCGACGGCTTCTCGAAGAAGGGCGTGACGACGATCGGGTCGCCCTGGACGGGGATGACGACACCGGTCAGCCGCTCGCTGCGCCACCACTGGACGCCGGTGAAGTAATCGAGGCTCGGGCCGGACTCGATCACCACCGCCCCGATCCCGTTCTGCCGCATCAGCGCCTGTGCCTTTTTCAGACGCTGGACGCGTTCGGCCGAGCTGATCGGCGGCGGAAGCTTGATCGTCCTTCCCGCGGCGGACTGTGCGCGCAACGGGCTCGCGGCAACCGCCGACATCGACGTGACGACCCCGCCGAGAAAAGTCCGCCGCTCAACCTTCCAGCTCATGACAATCCCCTCCCCGCCAGCCCTGCCAGTTCCTTCAGCAGCTTGGCGGCGACGGTCGCCGTTATCTGGTTGATGTCGCGCGACGGGTTCAACTCGACCACGTCGGCACCGACGATATTGCCGTCGATCCGGTGCAGAACCGAAAGGATCTCGCGCGTCGACAGGCCTCCCGGCTCATGGTGCGAGACGCCCGGCGCGAAGGCCGGATCAAGTCCGTCGAGATCGATGCTGACGTAGAGCGGCGCTCGCGGGATCGGGACGCGGTCGGGCGCGAAATCGCGCATTTCGATCACTTCGACCCCGAACTTGTCCGCCTGCTCGCGGCAATGGCCGTTCATGGTCCGGATGCCGATCTGCACCAGGCGGCTGGCGAGCCCCTTCTCCATGATCCGCGCGAAGGGAGAGGCGTGAGACAGAGGGTCGCCTTCGAAATTGTCGTACAGGTCCGGGTGAGCATCGAAGTGGAGGATGTTCAACGGTCCATGGACTCGCGCCAGGCCGGCGACGATCGGAAAGGTCACCATATGATCGCCGCCGAGGCATAATGGCGCAGCGCCATCGCGGGCGGCGGCTTCGACCGCATCGCTGATGATCGCAGGATCGTCCGCATTCTCGAGCAGCGGGAGATCGCCCGAATCCTCGAAGGAAATTCCAAGGCCCAGTTCGTCACCGGATTCTGTCACCCGGTTGCTGTGGTCCGAAGCAAGCGCGGCGCGAATTGCGGCCGGCGCGCCGGCGGGCCCGCGCAGAAACGACGAATGGCTGTCGGTCGGAAGGCCGATCAGCCTCACTCTGGGTCTTGCCGCGGTTGCCTGCATCTTGCCCCATCGCTCTTGCACGAAGCGGTCCGCTGCGCCAGCGCCCCGCGAATGCCCTTCGAACTCAGCCATGGACAGAGCGCCAAGCATCGGCCGGGCCGCAACGAACTGGTGGCGATTCTCGCCGGGTTGATGGCGCTCAACGCCTTCGCGATCGACGCGATGATCCCGGCGCTGCCGCAGATCGGCGCCGATCTCGGGGCCGAAACCGACAATCAGCGGCAGCTGGTGGTGGTCGCTTATTTCATCGGCTTCGGGTCAACCCAGCTCGTCTGGGGACCGCTCGCCGACCGTTTCGGGCGCAAGCCGGTGCTTGCGGCCGGCATCCTGCTCTACACTGGATTCGCTTTGATTTGCGGGCTCGCTGGAAGCTTCGCGCTGCTGATCGCCAGCCGCCTGGCGATGGGTGCGTCGGCCGCCGTCACCCGGGTGCTGGTCGTTGCCATGGTCCGCGACCTGTTCGAGGGCGAGGAGATGGCCCGGCTGATGAGCCTGGTCTTCATGGTGTTCATGGTTGTGCCCGTGCTCGCGCCCAGCCTCGGCCAGCTGGTCCTGCTGTTCGGGCCGTGGCGGCTGATCTTCCTGGTGCTGGCTGCCTATGGACTGGCGATGCTCGCCTGGGCCTGGCTTCGGCTGCCCGAAACCCTTCGGCCCGAATATCGCCGGTCGCTTGCCTGGCGCGAAATTGGCGCCGCGACCTGGGAAACGATGCGCGAGCCGCAGTCGCGTGGCTACACGCTGGCGCTCGCCGTCATCTTCGGTGGGCTCACCGCCTATATCGCTTCGGTCCAGCAGATCGTGTTCGACGCCTTCCACGCGCCGGAAATGATCGGAATCGTATTCGGAGCGGTCGCCGCGCCGATGGCGCTGGCGTCATGGACGAACTCGCGGATTGTCGGCCGCTTCGGAGTAAGGCGCGTCGGGCACGCCGGCGCCTTCGCCTTCGCCGCCGTCACGGTCGCGCATGCGCTGGTCGCTTACATGGGCTACGAGAGCCTGGCCGTGTTCGTGGTGATGCAGGGCCTGGCGATGGCCAGCTTCGCATTCACTTCGTCCAACCTGAGCACGCTGGCGATGGAGCATATGGGCCCGATCGCCGGCACCGCCGCGTCGGTCCAGGGCGTGATCGGGACCATGGGTGGAGCGGCGATCGGCTATGCGATCGGCCAGTCGTTCGATGGCACCGTCAATCCGTTCCTGTGGGGCGTGGCGGGCTCGGCGGTCATCGCCCTTGTCCTGGTCATCCTGACCGAGCCCAGGCAGTTGTTCGCGCCGCTCACCCAGGCGGAAGCGAAGGAGGTGGCGGAGCTTCCGCCACTTCCCCCGGAGGATTTGGGTTAGGGCCGCAGACGCGGGTCCCGAAGACTATTCGGCGGCCGTCATCTCATCGTCGTCGCCGGGCCCGACCATCAGCGCCTCGCCGACTTCGTCGGTCTTCCCGCGAATCGCATTTTCGATCCGCTGGGCGACATCGGGGTTTTCCAGGAGATACTGCTTGGCATTCTCGCGGCCCTGGCCAATCCGAACCGAATCATAGCTGAACCAGGCGCCCGACTTCTCGACCAGCCCAGCCTTTACTCCGAGGTCGAGGATCTCGCCCACCTTTGAAATGCCCTGGCCGTACATGATGTCGAACTCGACCTGCTTGAACGGCGGCGCGACCTTGTTCTTGACGACTTTCACCCGGGTGGCGTTGCCGACGATGTCGTCGCGGTCCTTGATCTGGCCGGTGCGGCGGATGTCGAGCCGGACGCTGGCGTAGAACTTCAGCGCATTGCCGCCGGTGGTCGTCTCCGGATTGCCGTACATGACGCCGATCTTCATTCGCACCTGGTTGATGAAGATCACCAGGCAGCGCGAGCGGCTGATCTGATCGAGCCGGTCAGCTTGCGCAGCGCCTGGCTCATCAGCCGCGCCTGCAGGCCGACGTGGCTGTCGCCCATTTCGCCCTCGATCTCGGCGCGCGGAACCAGCGCGGCGACCGATTCGATCACCAGCACGTCGACCGCGTTCGAGCGCACCAGCGTGTCGACGATCTCGAGCGCCTGCTCGCCGGTGTCCGGCTGCGAGACGATCAGCTCGTCGACGTCGACCCCGAGCTTCTTGGCATAGGACGGATCGAGCGCATGCTCAGCGTCGACGAACGCCGCCGTGCCGCCGCCGCGCTGGGCCTCGGCGATCGCGTGCAGCGCGAGGGTCGTCTTGCCCGAGCTTTCCGGTCCGTAGATCTCGACCACCCGGCCGCGCGGAAGCCCGCCCACGCCAAGCGCGATGTCGAGCCCGAGGCTGCCGGTCGAAATCGTGTCGATCTCGATCTTTTCGCGGCTGCCCAGCTTCATCGCCGAGCCCTTGCCGAACGCCCGGTCGATCTGCGCGAGCGCCGCCTCGAGCGCCTTCTGCCGGTCCATGCTGGGAATATCCAATCCGTTTGCGATGACTTTGAGCTGCGCTGCCATGCTGTTCACCCCTTCGTCAATCGGCCTGGTGCCGATTTTTGTCTCTCGTCGAGCGGCCGAGCCCCGACCCGCGAAGCGACGTCTGTACCGCTTCTGTTCCGTAAGAACAAGAGGTGAACATCAGGATCCTTTGGTGGCCCTTGCGAGAACCGTTTCGAGCGCCTCGCGCATCGCCTGGTGGAAGTCGGAACGGGCGTAGATGTCGTTGTGCCCTGCCCCGCCGATCGTGCGGTCGAAGACCAGGTTCGGTACTTGGCGGCGAAGGGCTTCGGTGCGGCTCGCCGGGACGATCTCGTCGCGCTCTGCGGCAATAATCGCGGTCGGCACCTGCGTCCCCTTGAGAAAGCCGGCGGCGTCGAGCTCGTGGCGGAAGGCAAAAGTCAGGCCCGGCACCCAAGGGTACAGATCGCGCAACCGATTTGAGCGAGTCGAAGGGCGTGACGAGGATCAAACCGTCGAGCGCGCCGCTCCTGGCCAGGCTGGCGGCGACCCCGCTGCCGATGCTGAAGCCGACCGCGACGACCCGCTCCGGCTTTACCCGCTCGATCGCCAGGTCGAGCGCCAGCGGCGCGTCCTCGACCAAAGCGTCGGCCGATGGCCGTCCGGTCGACGGCCGGTAACCGCGATAATGAAAGGCGACGACATCTGCCTCGGGATAAAGCTGGTGAAGGAATGACGCGACGTTCTCGCCGTTCCAGGCATTGCCGCCGAAGCCAATCACCAGGGTGCGTGGACCGGTGGAGCCGTCAGCCGGTGGGATATGCACGCCGTACAGCTTCTCGCCGCCGGAGGCGTCCAGGCTCAGGCGCTCGGCGCCGGGTGGCAACGGGTCGGCGGGCGCGACGGCATGGGTCGGAAAGATCAGCGCGTCGAGGGACCAGGCCATCGCCGCCACCAATGGTGCAAACAGGACGAGTGCCGCAAGGCCGCCATCAACCGCGGCCAGCCGGAGCCGCGACGGATCAGCCGGCTAGCGCCGCCTCGATCGCCGGCGAGACCCGGTCGACCGTATAGGGTTTTTCGATCATCGGCACGTTGGCGAACTCGGCCGGCGGCGGCTCGACGTGGCCGCCCGTGGCGATCACGAACGGGATCCGCATTTCCCGAAGCTTTCGGGCAACCGGCCAAGCCGTTTCGCCGCCCAGGTTGACATCGAGTATGGCCATATCGAAGCCGCCCTTGTCAGCTTCGCCGATGGCGCCATCGACGCTGTCGCAGCGGGCGTGGACCCGGTGGCCGAGGCTTTCGAGGAAGTCCTCGAGCATCATCGCGATAAGCGGCTCGTCTTCGACAACAAGGATGGAGCGCTGCTCGGACATAACCGGCTCGAATATAGTGCGGATTTGACCGGGCAAGCTTTATTTAGCGGTCACGGCCACGGATCCGATCGCGCGCCGCGCTGCCTCGGCCAATTCCTGAACCGAGAAAGGTTTGGGAAGGAAGGCGACCTTGTCGAGGTCGATCGACTTGCGAAGCTGCTCCTCGGCATAGCCAGACATGAACAGGATCGGCAGTTCGGGCCGGGTCTTGCGCGCCTCAGCAACCATAGTCGGCCCATCCATTCCGGGCATGACGACGTCGCTGATAAGCAGGGCGATCTCCTCGCCGCGATTGACGACCTCCAACGCCTCCTCGCCATTGGCGGCGGTGATGACGGTGGAGCCGTGGCGGGCGAGCGCCCGCTCGGCCACCGCCCGCACCATCGGCTCGTCCTCGACCAGCAACACTGTGCCGGTGCCCCACAGCTCATGCTGCTTCGGCCTGGAGCCGCGCCGCGCCTTGCCGGCTTCGGCTTCGACGCGGTGCACCGGCAAATAGATCACGAACCGGCTGCCTTCGCCAACCTTGGAATCGGCGAAGATGAAGCCGCCCGACTGCTTGACGATGCCATAGACCGTCGAAAGCCCGAGGCCGGTGCCCTTGCCGACTTCCTTGGTGGTGAAGAACGGCTCGAAGATCTTGCCGAGCACGCCCGCCGCGATCCCGCTGCCGGTGTCGGTGACGGACAGCGCGCTATAGTCGGCAATCGGCAGGATGTCGGAGCCGAGCTCGGCGACTTGGCTGGCGTTGACCGCATAGGTCTGAATGGTCAGCGTCCCGCCGCCCTTGGCGGCCATCGCGTCGCGCGCGTTGACCGCGAGATTGATGATCACTTGCTCGAGCTGGCCGGGGTCGGCGCGCACCGGCCCGAGGTTGCGGCCGTGCTTGACGACAAGCTTCACCGTTTCGCCGAGCAGCCGCTTCAATAGGTGCGACACTTCGGCGACGACGTCGGTCAGCTGCACCACCTGCGGACGCAAGGTCTGCTGGCGCGAGAAGGCCAGCAGCTGCCGGGTGAGGCCGGCTGCCCGGTTGGAGTTGGACTTGATCTGCTGGATGTCGTCGTAATCGCTGTCGCCGGGCGTGTGCCGCATCAGCATCAGGTCGCAATGGCCGATGATCGCGGTCAGGATATTGTTGAAGTCATGGGCGACGCCGCCGGCGAGCTGGCCGACCGCCTGCATTTTGGTCGCCTGGGCGACCTGGCGCTTAAGCTTGGCCTCTTCGCTATTGTCCTTGAGCAGCAGCAACACTGCCGCGTCGCCAAGTCCGCGAAGGCCGGCGATGGTCAGCGCCACCGGTTCCTTCGGGCTGCGCGCAAGCCGGACCGCGAGGTCGCCCGACATCGCCGGGCCGCGCGCATGACGTCGAACGGCATCGGCGACCGCGGCCTTGTCTTCCTTGACGACGAGGTCGCCGGGATAGACCGGCCGGGTGGCCTTGATTCCCGCGGCGACCCGGAAGGCGTCGTTCATCGTCAGGAAGCGGCCGTCGCGGTCGACCAGCGCCAGTCCGATCGGCAGGATGTCGAGCATCGCCTGGAGGTGCTGCGAGCTCGACAGCGGCAGGCTGTCCGGGCTGTCGAACAGATAGAAGCTGGCGTAGCCATCGGCACCGGGAGCGTCGATCGG